>JAEYXC010000352.1 GCA_023428655.1 Bacillota bacterium
TGCAGATTTGGCTGAAGGATGGTATGCCGGAATCCACTACTCAGATGTCTAAGATCATGCTGCAGGTGATTGATAACGGTATCACCAGCTTTGATCTTTTAAAAGAGTATCCATCCTCTCCTCAAAAGCAGAAAAAGAGTAATCTGGGATAATATGAAGATCGTAAAAGAATAATCTGGGATATTTTAAAGAACATAAAATATAATCTGTGATATTAAAATGATCATAAAGTGTAATCTGTGATATTTTAAAAAACATAAGTGTAACCTGTGTATATTAAGGGAACATAAAATATAATCTGTGGTATTTTAAAAGAACGTAAAATATAATCTTTGTTATTTTAGATAACATAAAGTGTCACCTGTGTATTTTAAATAATATAAAAAATATAATCTATGGCATTATGAAAAGTGAGCCTACCGGACGTACACACAAAAAATTGAGCCCAATATTTATTGGACTCAATCTTTTATTAACCTATCTCTATTACTATTTCTATTGGTTCAATTCACGATAAATCGTTAGCTTATTTTGGAGAATTCTCTCAATTCCACGAAGCATATCCTCGTTGATCAGCCTTGAATTTCTAATTACCCTTAAGCTTTCCTTTAGAAGACTCTTCGCTTCACTCTCGGACACTGTGTTATTCATTAGGTAAGCAAGCTGTCTCGCTGATTCACAAACCTCAATAAAATCCTGCTTCGTATCGCCAAAATTCTCTATCTGATTCAATGCATCTGAACCGGAAGCATCTGAGCCGATTAAAAGCTCCAACAGCTTTTCTGTAATGATCGGTACCACCATATCCGCTTGATTCATGGAGTATAGTAGATCAGCAATCTGAAGAATGAGTTCATCGTCCAATCGTTCGATCATTTCCTTAGGGCTGAGCTCGGAGGCGCTTGATAACAGATCGGATAACATATCCTTCTCGCGCAAGAGGTCGGATGCTTCTTCCAACGTCTTTATATCCTGCTGCATAGCGGCGATTGACTCATAATCCAAATTAGTAGTAATCGCTTGAAGGATTGGATTCTCCTGAATCGCTTCACTCTGCATCATCAGCTCCTTCATCAGAGCTAGCTTCTCCTGATCGGTACCTGCTATTAATGTCTGCGGTGCCAGCTCCTCTAATATAATATGGAAGGAAGAGAGATAATCTCCAATATCCGGCGTATTTAAATTACTGTTATCTGCTTGAAGCACTTTAATCGCTTGAGATACCTTTAACATGGAGGGTATATATTGCTCTACCGATACCGTAGCTGCTTCTGTTTCTTTCTCGGATAAGGATGTAAATAGAGCATCACCGAGGAACTTCGCTCCAGTATATTTATAGAAATAATATGAAGGCGTTCTACGATAACTAACTGCCATACGATAATTTTCATTTCCTACCAGTTCGGAAACCGCTCCTTCCGTTCCTTCCACTAAGGTGGTTGATTGCTCTGCATGCTGCAACAGCTCGGAATAGGCACTGACCGGCATAAAAAAGATGGCACCGATCAAAATTGCATAGAAACCACCAAGTATGGCCCCCCCGATGCTGCTCTTCCTAGTTGGACTTGGGAATAATCTCGTTAATCTTCTTTTCATTATGTATCGGTCAATTAACAAGTAAATACCGAAGGTAATCAGCTTCAATATCCAGAATAAAACGACATAGACAAAGGGGTTCAAAAAAACCATAAACATATTGACGGCACTCTCTTGAACAAACCCATAGCTAAGGGCACTTACTCCGGTAAGACTATATAAATAATCATATAGATGATTCGTTAGTATCAGCTTGCGGATGATAAACAAGACGACCGACGGTGTGATTAACAGTGTCAGGATTGCCACTATGATAAGCATTACCGCACGAATTAGATTCTTTCTTATTCCCCGCTCGTATCCGATCATAACCTCCAGCGCTACGATCAGAAGTGTTATTATGGTTGTGATAATTCCTATTATCAGTGTCATATTTCCCCCATTCTGTTGCACCATAGGCTGACGAACAGATTAGATTACATTCCAAAATTACTAAAGTATCTTATCATATTATCCTATTCCCGTCAACTTAGGCCGTTCCTGGAGGATACTTCCTATTAATCTATATATTTACAAATCGTGCGTAAAAGCTGCTTCACTTCAATCGGCTTAGCGATAAAATCATTCATTCCAGACTCCAGACACATGCTACGCTCCGTATCCGTTGTATGGGCAGTCATTGCGATAATAGGAATATGATAGAAACCATCCTTCTCACGAATAACTTTAGCTAACTGGTATCCATTCATTCCGGGCATCTGGACATCCATCAATATAATGTCCACATGATATTTCTCAATTAACCGTAACGCTTCCTCACCACTGCCTGCTGTTAGTAATTGAAAACCACAGTGCTGCAGCACCGCTTCAACAATCTCCTGATTGATCTCGTTATCCTCGATGCTTAGAATAATCTCATTTCGAATGACTTTCCCATCCATGGATAATTTATCATGGATCGTTTCCGTATCGATGGGAATATCAAGGTCCTTCTCGTCTGTTGATCTATTCGGTTTCTTGTATCTATAGAAATTACAATAATAACGAAAGGTACTCCCATGACCTAATATACTATCCACCTCAATATCTCCATCCATAAGGAGCGCTAACTGCTTAGAAATGGTCAAGCCCAACCCGGTGCCCATATGCTTCTTCTTGGAGGATAAATCGCCCTGGTAATAGCTGTCAAATATCTTATCAATATTCTTCGCTGAGATTCCTATTCCTGTATCGATAACCTTGAAAACAATACTTTCCATTTCCTCATAAGAGCTCAAAAGACAAACCTCAATCGTAATTGTGCCATGATCTGTGAACTTCACCGCATTATTAATCAAATTAAGCAGTATCTGCTTGATGATTACTTTATCACCAATCACCATATGCTTAATATCACAATCAATGGAAAGCCGTGCCTCCAGCCTTTTCGGTTTGCATAGAACTCGAAGCTGCTCATATACCTCTTCGATGAGTACCTTCACGTTGAACGGACTTCTTTCGGGCTCAACCTTTCCGGCTTCAATCTTAGCAATATCCAGCATATTATTAATAATGCTCATCTGACCGTCAACAGCGGTCTGCAGCATATTTAGCCATTTCACCTGCTTCTGGTCAAGCTTCGTATTTTTTAGCAATTGGATGATACCAAGTATGCCATTCATTGGTGTTCGAATCTCATGACTAATTCCCGAAAGAAAATTCGTCTTTGTTTTGTCGGCCAACTCTGCTTCTTTTTTTGCTAATTCCAGCTGTCGGCACTTTTCTTCCAGCTGCTCCTCAATTTGCTTTCGATCCGTAATCACCTCGTTCGTACCGACCATGATCATTGGATTTCCTTTTTCATCCCAATCAGTTACATTTCCCTTACCTCTTACCCAGATATAATGACCATTCTTGGCCAACATGCGAAATTCACATACATAATCCATCCCCTTTAAGGCATCATGTATCATCCTGCGAACAGTGGGAATATCCTCCTTATGTACAAGTCGAAGCCAGTCCTCTAGTTGATTTTTAACTTCGCCCTTGTGTAGTCCCAGCGTATGATACCATTGATTATGAAAAATAAATTCATCCGATTTAATATGCCATTCCCAAACGCCGAATTTTCCTCCCAGAATCGCTCTTCGCCAAAGCTCCTCTGCTGATTTTAACTTATTTAATAATTTAATTTTATCTGTTATATCACGGTATTCTATAAATACTCCGTAGAAATCCCCATGTTTATTATAAAATGGTGTCACTGATATTTCAACCGGAATGAAGGTACCGTCCTTATGCTTACGCACGGACTCATAGTTTTTTATCGTTTCACCCTTCTCTAGCCTAGCAAAGATTTTCTTAATCCTGCTATATTGATTGTCCGGTAAAAATCGCGACATTTTTATACCAATCACTTCATCTGCAGAATAACCTAATAGCTTTTCTGCTCCTTTACTCCAATAGATAATCGTTAGATCTTTCGTACAGCCAAAGGTTGCATCCCCATTAGAATCATATTTAAGATAGAATTCCTGGTTCGAAAAACAGAATTTCAATAAACCTTGAGAAGCCAAATTATCCTTCAAGTGTAAATCGTCGCTGTTCCAATGTAACCTATTATCGATTATTTGCTTCGACTCTAAGCTCTTGGAAAATACCATCCTGTCTTTTCTTCGATCAATCTCATGAATTGGCATAAACCATTTTACCTCCATTGATTCTTTCCTCTATAGAATGCCACTATTTCCCATTATTTGTTCTATTATAACATATATTCCAATTATATGACAATTATTTCACAACTAATCAGGACTAATTTATTAAAGCTTTTTGTATTAAACACTATTATGGCCCTTATATCATCATTTATCAATAGAGGAAAATTGATCACTCCCCCTTCCATCATGGAGTAGTCATTTCTATTCGAACACTACCTATCATTATTTTTAATTCATTCCAATTATTTTTCTATTAATTTTTTCCTACTAATTCTTTTAATTAATTCATTCCTATTAATTCAATCCTATAAGCTCATACATTTATATCAATATCAAGAATTCATTCCTATTACTTTTCCATTCATTTTTCCTATTAATTTTCCTATTAATTCATTTATATTAATTCAATCCTATAAATTTATTGCTATAAATTCATTCATTTATATCAATCTCAAGTTGTGATTCATGCTTTTGAAAAAAATCAACTCTCGGCTCGAGAAATTTCATACGATGGGTATTCTTATCGATTAATTTTGATAGAGGATCAAAGATGTAATCCCAGCTCCAGAGCTCCTTTCCAACATTCAGATATTCTCGAACCATTTCACAACCAGCAGGGGCAATCGGGTGTAATAGGCTTGCAATGATACGCACCGCATGTAGTGTGTCTATAAGTATCTGGCTGCGAAGCTCATGGTCTTCCTTTATCTCAGCTATTCTTATATTATTCACCCAATATTTATTCATACTGCGAATATAGCTGTCCAGTGTCTCTGTTACTCTATGAAACTCATGATGATACATATGATGCTCGTAGGTTAGAATCGTATTTTCTGCTTCCTTGCGGATGCTCTCACTGATATCTCCCCTAGGAAGCTTTGAGTCATAATACTTCTGCGCCGTATAGAAGCAGGACCGTACCATTCGATTATATACATTAGTAAGAAGGTTCCCCTCCTTCAGAACCGTATCCGGTCCCTCCTTGTTCTCCATATAGACCTGCGGCTTAAAGCTAACACTCTTCGTATCAAGACCCAGACTTAAGAAATGCATTCTTAGCTGCTCCGGAGTATAGTAATCAAGCAGCTCTAACGCCATGGGTGGCTTAATCTCTGAGCTTGAGCTTGCTTTTCGGTCCATAAACAGAACATGATTATTCGCAATAAGATGCGGCAGCATCAGCTCTCCTTCCTTTGGAAAGATATTCGGTTGAACAGAGTTAAGTGCCATAAACATCGCCATCTCTGCTAATCCGTAAAAATAAATATTATCCTCCCCAATAAATTGATAAACCTTTGCATCCTTCGAGCACCACCATTGCTTCCAATCCTCCTCGTCCTTATGATGTCCTTCTAAATATGTCCTGGTAAAGGAAATCGGTGCCCATAGGGACTCCGGCCATACCCAGAAGGTAAGCTTCTCCAGCCCTTCTTTCACCGGTACCTTAACGCCCCACTCAATATTTCCGGTTAATCGGAACGGAACCAATGTCTTCCCGGTCCGGAAATGGATCCCCTTCTCACTTAATAGAAGACCGGCTTTTTCTCTATCCACCAGCGTATCAAACTCCAGAGCGATGGATGCTTTGTTAGCCTCCTCGATTCGTGTATGCATGGGTAACTCTTCCCGTATCCCCTCCAGGAGCTCAAGCTGGCTTTTCTTAATATAAATCAACGGTTTTTTTAAGAATTCCTCCATGGCACTGAGTTGATATTTCCTGGAATTTGTTTTATTTTTCAGAAAGCTAATATAATCCCTTAAGAGCTCTCCAAAGTCTTCCAAACGAAAATACCAATTGGTAACCTGTATAACCTCAGGAGCCTTTCCCGATAAGGTGCTCTTGGGATTGATTAAATCGCTTGGCATATATTGATGTCCCAGTGAGCATTCATCCGCATACCCCTTATCGGAAGAACAGCCCTGAATTGGACATTGACCGATTACCTGCCGTCCATTTAATAATACCTTGAATTCCGGATCATAAAATTGTGGTGTGGATAGCTTCTGTAGGTAACCATTCTGATACAAGGCTTCAAATATCTCCTCCGATACCTGATTATGAATTTCACCACTAAGACCAAAGGCCGAGGCACCATAGAGATCAAGACTAATCTGATAACGTTCTAACGCCTCCTTTTGCTTCTGATGGTTCATCATCACATAATCTTCGATGGAACATTTCGTTCCGGATTGCTCCTCAAGCCTTCGATAGCTTTCCAGAATCGGGGAACCGTAACAATCCGTTCCGGATACAAAGATTACATTCTCCTCTCCGATTCGATCTCGGAGGAATCTGGTAAATACATCCGCATGAATAAATACCCCTCCAATGTGGCCAAAATGCAGTTCCTTGTTGCCATAGGGCATCCCTGC
>JAEYXC010000357.1 GCA_023428655.1 Bacillota bacterium
ATGATTGTTAAGTCTTTAGAACTAAAGGATTATAGGAACTATAGTAATCTTACAATGCAATTTCATAATGGTACCAATATTTTATACGGAGAAAACGCACAAGGAAAAACAAATATACTGGAAGCAATCTATTTGTGCGGAACGACGAAATCTCACCGAGGAAGTAAGGATAAGGAGATTGTCAAGTTCCAGGAGGAAGAGGCTCATATTCGAATCATTCTTGAAAAAAATCAAATTCCACATCGAATTGATTTACATTTAAAGAAGAATAAAGCGAAGGGAGTAGCCATAGACGGTATCCCGATAAAAAAACAAGGTGAATTATTCGGAATGCTTAACCTTGTGTTTTTTTCGCCGGAGGATTTGAATATCATTAAAAATGGCCCCTCGGAAAGAAGGCGCTTTCTTGATTTAGAGCTTTGTCAGTTGGATAAAATATATTTAAATCAACTTACGAATTATAATAAGACTCTAATACAACGTAATAATTTATTAAAGCAAATAAGTACAAATAGGAATTTAATGGATACACTTTATATATGGGATTCAAAGCTAATCGAGTATGGACGTGGAATTATTGAGACAAGATACAAGTTCTTACTTCGGTTAAATGAATTAGTTGGTGAAATACATAAGAGATTAACTGGTGGAAAAGAGGAATTAATACTACAATACGAGCCCAACGTCAGAGCAGTCGATTTTGAAGAAAGGCTAAAAAAATCCCTTGAAAAGGATCTCTATCTAAAGATGACTCATGTAGGACCACACAGAGATGATATGTGTTTTTTGTTGGGTACAGTTGACATTCGTAAATATGGTTCCCAGGGGCAGCAAAGAACAGCTGCACTTTCCTGTAAGCTAGCAGAAATCGACTTGGTCAAATCTGTCATTAAAGAAAATCCCGTTTTACTTTTAGATGATGTATTATCCGAATTAGATCGAACGAGACAAACACATCTGCTTAATAGCATTGGTAATATTCAAACAATGATTACCTGTACCGGATTAGAGGAATTTATTAATCTGCGGTTCGAGTATAATAAGATATTTCATGTGGTAGAAGGGACGGTAACCAATGAAAATTAATTACTCTTATGAATTATTCGAAGTATGTAAGAAGTTTAATATAGACGATAAAAAATAAATGAATAAATGAAAAGAGTATATTATTAGTACGGAGGTGAAGTCCTCCTAAAAATTGGAGGAGAAATCATGAGTAACGATTACGGTGCAGATCAAATTCAAATATTGGAAGGATTAGAGGCGGTAAGAAAAAGACCCGGTATGTATATTGGATCTACATCCTCGAAGGGCCTTCACCATTTGGTTTATGAAATTGTTGACAATGCGGTGGATGAAGCACTTGCCGGATATTGTGATACAATTGAAGTAAACATCAATGAAGATAATTCTATTACGGTAATTGATAATGGAAGGGGTATTCCAGTAGGTATTAACCAGAAAAAGGGTATTTCCTCCGTTGAGGTTGTTTTTACAATCTTACACGCAGGCGGTAAATTCGGTGGTGGAGGATACAAAGTATCCGGTGGACTTCATGGTGTTGGAGCGTCGGTTGTTAATGCTCTTTCCGAATGGCTGACCGTTGAGATTTGTGTTGACGGCAAGAAATACTATCAGAGATATGAGCGCGGTAAGGCTTGTGGTAGATTAGAAGAGATAGGTGAATCCGATTGCAGAGGAACCACCGTTAGCTTCCTTCCGGACAAAGAAATTTTTGAGGAAACGGTATATGATTACGAAATTCTAAAACAAAGACTGCGTGAAATGGCATTTTTAACAAAAAATATAAAGATAATTCTGCGTGACAAGAGAGAAGAAGAAATCAAGGAACGGGAATTTCATTATGCAGGCGGTATCAAGGAATATGTGGAGTATCTAAATCGTCACAAGGATCCAATCTATCCTGAAATTGTCTATTGTGAAGGTGTGAAGGATGATGTCTATGTGGAAGTAGCACTTCAGCATAACAGTACTTATACGGAGGGTTGCTACAGTTTTGTTAATAATATAACGACTCCGGAGGGTGGAACTCATCTGGCCGGCTTTAAGAATGCAATCACAAAAACCTTTAATGATTATGCCAGATCCATGAAATATCTTAAGGATAGTGACCAGAATCTTTCAGGTGAAGATATTCGTGAAGGTTTGACAGCAATTATCAGTATTAAGATTTCTGAGCCACAGTTTGAAGGTCAGACAAAACAAAAATTAGGCAATTCTGAAGCAAGAGGTGCTGTAGATAGTATTGTAAGTGAGCAATTAACCTATTTCCTGGAGCAGAATCCACAGGTTGCTAAGACCATCTGCGAAAAAGCGGTGCTTGCACAAAGAGCAAGAGATGCAGCGAGAAAAGCAAGGGACTTGACCAGAAGAAAGACTGCATTAGAGGGAATGAGCTTACCAGGTAAATTAGCAGATTGTTCCGAGAAGGATCCATCCAAATGCGAGATCTATATTGTTGAGGGTGATTCCGCGGGAGGCTCTGCAAAGACGGCGCGAACCAGAGCAACGCAAGCAATTTTGCCCCTTCGAGGAAAGATTCTTAATGTTGAAAAATCAAGATTAGATAAAATATTAGTGAACAATGAAATTAAAGCTATGATTACTGCCTTTGGTACCGGAATTTCTGATGACTTTGACATCAGTAGGCTTCGTTATCATAAAATTATCATCATGACGGATGCGGATGTAGATGGAGCACACATCAGTACCTTATTGTTGACCTTCTTCTATCGTTTTATGCCGGAGCTTATTAAGCAAGGGTATGTCTATCTGGCGCAGCCACCACTTTATAAGGTGGAGAAGAATAAATATGTCCGTTATGCTTATAGTGATGAAGAATTAAATCAGATACTGATGGAAATTGGCCGAGATTCTAATAATAAGATTCAAAGATACAAAGGACTTGGAGAGATGGATGCGGAGCAGCTATGGGACACAACCATGGACCCGGAAAAAAGAATTCTCCTTCGTGTCAGTATGGATGAAGAGGAATCCTCAGAAATCGATCTTACCTTTACCACTCTTATGGGTGATAAGGTTGAGCCAAGAAGAGAATTTATCGAAGCAAATGCAAAGTATGTAAAGAATCTTGATATATAAAAACTTCTCAACAATGGAAGGCGAATAGAAAAGCATGCAAGTGAAACTGTAAAGTGTTTCACATGTCATGAATAACGGAGGAATAACAATGGATGAGAATATCTTCGACAAGGTGCATGACGTCGATCTAAAAAAGACAATGGAATCCTCATACATCGAGTATGCCATGTCTGTTATCGCAGCACGTGCACTGCCCGATGTAAGGGACGGTCTTAAGCCGGTACAAAGAAGAATATTGTATGCAATGATAGAATTGAATAATGGACCTGATAAACCGCATCGTAAATGTGCGCGTATTGTCGGTGATACCATGGGTAAATATCATCCTCACGGAGATAGCTCAATATACGAGGCATTGGTAAAATTAGCACAGGATTTTTCTACCAGATATCCATTAGTGGATGGCCATGGTAACTTTG
>JAEYXC010000374.1 GCA_023428655.1 Bacillota bacterium
TTCCGATCACTGTTATGATTGGAAGGAGTGCATTACGAAAAGCATGATGATTAATCACCTTGAAGTTACCTATTCCCTTGGAGCGTGCGGTACGAAGATAGTCCTGCTGTAGTATCTCAAGCACCGCGCTTCTGATATATCTGATATTCGTTCCCGCCATGGAGGTTGCAAGTACAAGCACGGGCATAATCATATGCTTTGCAACATCCCCGGCGCCTCCTTCCACGCCGAGAGACCTCATTCCGCTGGAAGGAAGCCAACCAAGCTTTACGGTGAACAGATACACTAACAACAAAGAGCGAAAGAAGCTAGGTATACTAGTGCCGACAAAGGATAGTGCAACTACGGTATAATCTCTTTTTGAATATTGATGTGTTGCGCTGAAGATACCAGCTGGTACTGCAATTATGATACTTACCACCAGCGAAACACCCATTAACAGTAACGTAGGTCCCAGATGAGATCCAATCATTGAGGCTACGGATTGATAGGTCTTTATAGAATAGCCTAAGTTCCCTTGTAATAATTGCTTCAGCCATACAAAGTATTGGATATAAATCGGTTGATCCAATCCAAGAGCAATCTCCTTCGTTGCCAATGCAGCCTCCGATACACGAGGTCCCTTAAGCATAGCCAAAGGACTTCCTGCAGCAGACATAATAGCATAATCCACGATTGTAATTCCGATCAGAACAGGGATTGCGACAAGTATTCGTTTGAGTACGTACTTTAGCATGCCTTAATCCTCCCATTCCAACCGACCATAACATCGCATGCCACCAGATGAGAGCTGTCCTCTTCAATGGGACGAAGTATCTGCTCATTGGTCTTACAACGCTCGGTTGCATATTTACATCTTGTATGAAAACGGCAACCGGAAGGTGGGTTGACATTGGACCCGATTTCTCCCTGCAGGATTTGGTTATCCTTCTTTATCATGGGATCCGGTACCGGTGCCGCAGCACATAGTGCACGCGTATATGGATGAATTGGATTCTGAAAGAGCTCCTTCGCATTGGCAATCTCTACAATCTTACCAAGATACATCACTGCTATTCTGTCACTGACATAATTCACGGCTCCAAGACTATGGCCGATAAACAAACTGGTAAGATTAAGCTCCTTTTGTAGCTCACGCAGCAGGTTCAATATCTGAGCCTGTATGGATACATCCAGGGCACTAACCGGTTCATCGCAAACAATCAACTCCGGCTTTAGGGATAGTGCTTTTGCGATGCACAATCTTTGTCTTTGCCCACCGGAAAACTCATGTGGATATCTCCCCTTGCAATTCGCAGGTAATCCAACCAGATCCAACAGTCGATTCACTCTCTTTTCAACATCCTGTTTTGTTGCAATTCCATGATAGATCATAGGTATGGCCAATATTTCGTAGATATGCTTTCTTGGATTAAGGGAGGAATAACTGTCCTGAAATACCATCTGTAGCTGTGTGCGTATTTTCCCCATCTCTCTCTGTGTCAGATTAGATATATCCTGTCCTTTATAAAGAATGGAACCTTCCGTAGGCTTCTCCAGAGACACAATCAGCTTTCCGATGGTGGACTTTCCACAGCCGGATTCCCCTACGAGTCCCAGTGTCTCCCCTTGATTGATATAAAATCCAACACCATCAACAGCTTTTATACTTGCAACGGTATGTCTAATCAGACCGTCCTTCACCGGATAATGTTTTTTCAAGTCCTTCACTTCAAGAAGTGTTTTTTCCGAGTCCGATGTAATCATTCGATCTGCACCTCCTCCTTTTGTAGTCGCTTTTGCACCTGCTTTGCCAGATGACACCTAGAGAAATGCCCTTCATCCACCTGCATCAAAGCCTGTGGCTCCTTACAGGCTTCCACCATGTAAGGGCATCTGCCTGCAAATCGACACCCTTTGATATCCTGATAACTCTCAGGTACCATACCCGGAATGGATTCCAGCTTCCTGTCAGCTCCATCGAATATATTCGGTACGGTCTGCATTAAGGCCTGAGTGTACGGATGGGCCGGTTGATAAAATAAATCCATTACTTTTGCTTCCTCAACAATCTGTCCGGCATACATAACCAGTACTCTGTCTGCCATCTCCGCTACAACTCCAATATCATGGGTAATCAGAATGATTGACATGGACAATTCCTTTTGTAAATCTCGCATGAGCTTCATAATCTGCGCCTGAATGGTAACATCCAGAGCAGTGGTTGGCTCATCCGCTATTAGAAGTCTTGGATTACAGGATAATGCCATGGCTATCATAACTCTCTGACGCATTCCACCGGATAACATAAAGGGGAACTTTTTCAGAATTTTTTCCGGTTCTGCAAGTCCGACCTTTTGTAGAAGAGTTATTGCTCTCAGCCTTGCTTCCCCTTTCTTAAGCTTCAGGTGGGATTTTATGCTTTCCATCAACTGAAATCCTATGGTAAGTACCGGATTCAGGGAAGCCAATGCATCCTGAAATATCATCGTCAGCTTATTCCCCCGTATTTCATCCAATTCTTTATCCGACATCTCCAGCAAATTCTTGCCTTCAAAAAAGATCTGTCCCTGCACAACTTCACCGCCGCGTCCCAGCAGTCTCATAATTGATAGGGAGGTAACACTTTTGCCACAGCCAGATTCTCCGACAATACAAAGCGTTTCCCCCTCATCCACATGAAAATTAATGTCATCGACACTAATTGTCATTCCCATATCTCCATAGAAAATTGTTTTTAGATTCGATACCTTCAGTAACTGTGACATACCTCTACCCCTATTCTGAGTCCGTATTAAATATGTAACAATTCAGCCTAAGTCAGATTTTACTTCCCTTTATCTTTCTTAAGCAGAGTGCCCAACCAATTTCAACACGTTATGTAAAGATTAGCAAGCCTTCGCCTGTCTACTGCGTCTAATCTCTGGTAGGACTAAACGATTACAAAAAATTGCAAAATGATGAAGCATAGTCACAGCTTCATCATTTTGCAGTACTGTATTTCTAATGCTATATTCTATTTTACTCCGTTACATCCCATTTTTCAATATGATTGAAGGATCCGTATACAGATGGGGTAGCATTTACCAGTCGTTTGTTCACCGCACCCAGAGCTCTTATAACATAAGCGGAGAACATAGGAACCTCCTGCTGCACCTTTTGATTCACCGTTAAATAATAGCTCTTTATCTCATTAATGTCACTGGTCAGCTGAGTTTTGGAGAGCGCATCGGTAATCTCTGAATTGGAATAACCGGTCCAGCTGCCTTCTCCGCTGAGGAGCCAATTAATGTCCGGATATGGATCTATCGGCGCGTAGGTGTATTGAACCGCCAATAAGTCATAATCCGATGTTCCCGCTACTGTCATCAGGTTCGTAAAGTCAACGGTCTGAATTTCCACCTTGATACCAACTGCTCCCAGCTGTGCTGCGATTACAGCCGCACCGTTTACAAATGTGGTATCTCCTGAATTCACATAGAAACGTAATGTCTTACTTCCATCCCAGCCAGCCTCTGCGAGTAATTGCTTTGCTTTTTCCGGATTATATTCTGTCGGTATCAGGGAGGCATCAAAGAAAGGACTTGCAGAGGATAAGAAGCCGTCTACCACCTCACCCTTGCCATTCAATAGTCCATTTACTAATTGATTTCGATCAATCGCATGGAGGATCGCCTGTCGTACCCTTGGATCGGAAACCGCATCATTCTTCGTCTGGATAAAGACCGATTGATTCGTAACCGGTTCACCATATACTGCATTGATATTCGCCAATGCTTCCACATTCGCATAATCCTCTTGCGGAATTACTCCCATCGTCTGTTGAACGAAATCAATCTCTCCTGATTGCAAGCCTGCATACAGCTGACTACCGGTAACTATTTTTATGTTTAACTTATCAATATTAACCTTACCTCTCCAGTAATTTTCATTCTTTGTGTAGGAAATATAATGATTGATATCATATTCTGTAACAAAAAACGGACCACTGACTACATCCGGGCGGTTAAACCAATCATAGGTTGCAAGGTCTGCTTCTGCAACCTGTTCAAGGACATGCTTGGGAAGCGTGAGAAAATAACGTGCATAGGTATTCTCAAAGGTAGTTAATGCCATCGGATACTTGGTAGTAAATTGAACTGTCTTCTCATCCAGCGCAACAATACCGGATATATCCGTTGCTCCTTCTGCAACAAATCCATCCTCTCCGACACCCTCAAAGGCATAAAACATTAAACTGGGATTGGCAATAATGGGACTTGCTATTCGAAGCGCTGTAAACAAAACATCATCCGCTGTGATCGGTGTTCCATCCGACCAGGTTGCAGCATCATTAATATGTACTTTAAAGTTAATATTATCCTCCGTTGTTATGGAATCAGCGAGCATAGGCTCAAAGCTGAGGTCCGGTGCCAAATCCACAAGGGGCAGGAACATCATACCTGCTGAATATTTATTTACCTCCCCCGCATCCATTAATAAGGGATTTAGGGATTTCAAAGAATCGGTCACACCAATATTGACAACCTTCTCCGATGTGGATGTATCTGCTTCTACACCGGTAACTGCCTCGTTTTCATTATTTCCTGATGTCGCTCCCTCTTTGGGATCCTTACTGCTGCAGCCTACCAGTAAAATACCAATAACAAGTATCAGCAATAAACTGATTACTGATTTCATTCCTTTTCTTTTTAATATCATAGTAGCTCCTTTCTCGTCTTTACTAAATTGTTCTTCTATTAACGTTATATTCAATTCATACTTATATTATATGAATAGTATACATTTATGTTATATAATTTTCAACTACTTTCTGTAATTAACCTTATGAAGCAAAAGGAATTCTTTTGAAGGAGCTCAGTAATTATTCTTATCCGCTCTTCTTACAACATCACCTTTTTCGACACTATTTCATATATTATGACTATATAAGATCATATTTCATATGGAATGGAGGGACCAAGTATGCTTGTAACATCAGAGAATTCAGATATTCTTAAACCTATCGATGCGAAACATTTTATTAAAATACCTCTATGCCATCAGGAAACACCCTATTCCTGCGGCGTAGCATGTGTTCAGTCCTTACTTGCTGGCTATGGAATTATATACGCACAGGACGTGTTAGTAGAATGGCTGAAGCAGAAGCCAATCTATGGGACGGACTATAAGGACATTATTTCTTTTATGATGAAGCTTGGTTTTCAGGCCTCTTTCCACACGGATATGGACATCCATCTGTTGAAGAACCTTATCAATAATGGCATTACTCCTATTCTACTTATTCAAGCATGGAAGGATGCCGAAATCGATTATACCTATGATTGGAAGGATTCTCATTACGTAATTGCCTGCGGATACGAGGAGGATCGAGTTTTATTTATGGATCCCTGGACCCTTGGTTATTATACCTTTATTCCTAACAACCTGTTGATGATACGCTGGCATGCACAAGATTCCTTTGGTAATCCAGCCAAATACCCTGGATTAATCATTAAGCACGAGAATCTTCCCTTTATTTATAACCCGGAAAGGATTAAATCCATGGAATAACTCCTTCTATTTTATAGGTGAATACAGCAAAAATCAATACTCTGCTTGAATGAAATTTGACCCCATTACCATTAACATCACACTCCATTGGGATTTTCATAATAGGAAGAGTCCTTACTCACTCTTAAGCAGTAAGGACTCTTTGATTAACTTATATACTCCATCCAGGACCCCTTCTTGTCGTTTTTCGCACGATATAACGCCGTGTCCGCATATTGAAGGTAATTTTCGAAGGTATCCTCGAAATCCTTTACCCACACCAGACCGGCTGTGATCCGAACGATCTTCTCCGTATTATCCGGAAGCTGAAACGGATCCGCATTAATTCTCTGATAAAATGCTGCGATACTGGAACGTATCTCATCCCTGGAATAATAATTATATAAAATGATAACAAATTCATCACCCGAACGTCTTCCGAGTATCATCCTCTCATTATCGAAGCTTTTCAGGTGGAGAACTGCCTGTTTTATATATTTATCCCCCCATTTATGTCCGTAGGTATCATTGATGTTCTTCAGATTATCCAGATCAAACATCATGACGGCTGCTTCCAAAGCATAATTCCGTTTCATTAATACCGTATTCCCTATGCGATATAATGCACTTCGGTTATATATCTTAGTCAGGTAATCATAATCTCGGTCATAGATAATCTTCTTTTTCTCTATCATTTCCTCTGTGACATCGATGACAATACCCATTACTGCTTTTTCAATTCTCACTTCCTTTAGTTTAACCCATCTGTCCGGATGCCCCGGTAAGGTATAGACATTCTCCTCCTCGGGTTCCTGATCCTTATAAATCTCAAGAATTTTATCCTGAAACAGCTTTTTATCACCGATCAGAAGTTCCGCCTCTTCCGGTGGTATATATAAAATAGACATTAATTGCTCTGTCACGAACACATAATTATGACTGGCTCGATACTCGTAGGCTCCGATCGGTAATTCGGCAAGCTCTATGATTTTGGACATCTTAACCGTAGATTCTAGCAGATAATCACTCGCATTCTGAATGGCCTGTGACAATTCATCCACCTCGGTTAGCCCGGTTTTCTCAAGTAGCAGTTTTCCATTCAAGTCACTGCTCTTCACCTTTCTTGCCAATATAGTAATTGGCTTGGTAAAGCGATAGCTGACCAGATATCCACCGACAATCCCTATCAAAATCGATGTCAATAAGGAGATCAGCATAATGTTCTGGAGCTTATGTACAAATTCCAATAAAGAATTTCCGCTCATTAATCCAATCAGATACCAGCGTTCATTCTGGAACGGAGTATTTTCATTATACAACTGTATCTCCTTCATACAGAAATAGACTTCATTTCCGATACCCGGATTTTTAAGCAGGTAGATATTCTTATCCTCATCAACCAATTCAGAATTAATGTATTCATCCTGCTTCAGTATTTGATCCTGAATTGCCCTTGTACGAAGAATTGGCTCTATTCTCTCGGTATCCTCCGCTTTATAACCAATGATATAACCAAGGGAGTCCCTATTCTGCAAATCAGTAGCCGGTAGAAACTGCTTAAAATATTGTAGTGATACCTCTATGCCAATCACTCCGATTAACTCATTATCTTTTGTCATCAACGGTTCTGAATAAGTTAGAATCGGAATGTCTTCGGGAAACAGACGAAAGGGAAGACTCCAATATCCCAATGGATTGGACGGATCCTCCCAGCCGTTTTTGCGATAGGATTTCTGGTAAAAATTATGCTCCATATTCTGAAAATCCGCCTTATATCTCCACATTTGGTCTAACGGAATCTGCATACGATTCGCTATCTCAGACGGACCAAGCAACATATATAAATCCTTATTATCATAATCATTCAACACAGGGTCATAATCCCGTAGATAAATCGCAGGATAGTCTTGCTCCTGATCACAGCTCAGGATTACAAAAGCTCCTGTAGCTTGGGTGGATCTCATGATTGAGATTAACTCATCCGAAATATCTTCGAATAATTCATCCGAATTCTTTGAATTCTCTGCCAACTCGGCTATTTGACCTAGATAGGGTTCTAAATTCGTCCATCTGGTACTCATCTCCCTCTGCAGATAATCCTTTCTGTTAAGCACCTTATCCGAGAAGGTGGAATAGGCATTCTTCCTTGCCTGGCTCAAAACTCCACCCAACACCAAGAATACGGACAATAAAACAGTCTGTGCAACAATCAGTACGATAACAAGGGAGGTCACTCGATAAACAATTGATTTTTTATCCAAATGGATCTTACTCATGTTACATATTACCTTCCTGTTATTTCGACAATATTTGTTTTGCTTCTGTGATAAATTGCTCGTACCAATTCAGAAAATTCTCCTTGGAAACAAGCTCGTTAATAATTACCTCCCTTTCTTCTCCCATAGTGAGACGGTTCTCCAACTGCTTCAGATCCTCCTGGACGTAGTCAAATAAATGATTCTCCAGTAAAGATCGCATATCATAGCTTCTCTGAAAGGGACGACTTCCATATAAGGTATAGCTACTCAGCATACCCATCGTTGTTTTTATGGATTTTCTGATTGCTTCAACCGACCCCTTCGACTGATCCAGCTCCTGCAATAAAAGCTCCTCCTTAAGGGAAGAATTCTTAACCGGAAAATATGCTGTAGATACAGCAAACTGCACATTCTGTGCTTCTTCAATAAACCACTTTA
>JAEYXC010000388.1 GCA_023428655.1 Bacillota bacterium
AGTGTGTTTTCTGTTTCTTAAGGCGACAACCAGATTTGAACTGGTGATCAGGGTGTTGCAGACCCATGCCTTACCACTTGGCTATGTCGCCATTTCTTATCTACAGCTACTATATTATAACAACACATCTAATATACGTCAATAGCTAACTTCGAAGAATAATGCACTATTTTACGGATGAAATCAGGCTGTTTTACTAGTTCCGCGAAGACATACTCTATACTTTATCCAAGGATATCGTCCATGCTTCGCCAAAACCAAGCTGATATTTCTTCTTAAAATCGCCAAGGCATAATGCCATAGAAGCTCGCATTAATTCATTGGTATATAGCACCGCCTCACCCGGCTTTACGAAGCCAAAGGACTTTGCAAAAAGCACCGTTTCCTGATAGACCTGCTCTCCATTATGAAGAATTGTCACCCGAACCTGGTCGCCATAGGAAAACCCATTGTTCAACAGAAGCTCGGACCTGATATTACTCCATAGGTTACCGAAATTAGGATCGTCCATCTCAATGATACCCTCTGCCCTATTCCCGGTTACCTTGCCATCCATAATTCGATGAACCTTTATCTCATCAACCAAGTAGCTGGGGCCAACCTGCTCATAGGTAATAACTCCACCGGCGAGCCTTGCCGCACAATAAGCAAAGAGATCACGTCCATGAAATACACTGGTACCAAGGGTTGATTGCAGGCGATTCACCTTCTCATCAATTTCTCGTACCTCTTCAATGCCGATATGGTATTTCACATGGGACAGGGTACCGTTGTCAGGTGTAACAACATAATAACCATCCTTTGTCTTAGCCACACAGGCCTTTCTCGATGTACCGACTCCGGGATCAACCACCGATACGAAGATTGTTCCCTTTGGCCAAAATTGCATGGACTGATATAATCGGTAAGAGGCGCTCCAGGTATCAAAATGCGGTATCTCATGGGTTCCGTCAAATATTTCAAGACATCGATCCACACATTTTACTACACCGTACATGGAACTAACTGCACCCTCTTTATAGGTAAAGTCCGTCTGGAACACCAGTATGGGCTTATCCATTTTACGCCTCCTTCCATTTCACATGATATCCAAATTAAAGTCTATTCATACATTATACGTTATCTTTCGAAAATATCCAATCAAAAATACAGCAATCGTATTTGCTTCCCTTAAGGTATATACCTCTGCTCAATGAGCCTTGTGAAAATCCGCTGCTCAAACGTGATATTAAAATTAAATGCTGGTGTCAACTGCAGCCCCCATCATATCTTCCGAAAGCAGCTTCATCTTATCTAGAATATTCTGAATTTCCTTCTGGATATCCTTATTGTATTCATTCAGATGTAGAATATCCTCGGTTGCTTTATTCTGGTTAGAGGTATCTGTATTTTCCTCCTGTTCCTTCTTCTCTTCTGCCGCCTTCTCGGCAGCCTCCTTTTGTTCCTCCTGCTTCTCGTCCACTCGATCCATTGCTTCGTCCACCAGAATCCCAATGATATCTTTGCTGGAAGCCTCCAGGATCTGATCCGCTGCAGCATTGGCATCAACCATGATATGATTTTTTTCTCTCTCCAATTTGATTGCACTGATTGTCTTCGTCTGATTAATGATACTATTTTGACTGTCATCAATAATCTTTTGAAAGGGTTCTTTCAATGCATCCATTTCAAGAGAGAATTTCTGATATTCTGTCATTCCCTCCTGATCAATTTGCGCCAAACGCTTTTTCTCTTCCCCCGAAAGTATAATTGACGGGTCCTTCTCGGCGTCACGACGTTTCTCTAAAAGCTGCAGATCCAGCTCTTCCTGACTATCATCCATAATACCATAGGATGTTTTCAGCTCTTGCTTTCTTGCCTCTAATTGATCTATTTCCTTCAGATTTTTGTCCATTTCCCTATGGAGTTCATCAATGCTGCTGCGTCTTCTTTCGATATCCTCATCAATCCTTCGGTCACTGTTATATGCGTCACCAATGACCTTCATCGCCCTCTTCATTCCTTCTTTTCTTCTTTGTGTTATGTTATCATCGGCAAGGTTAAGGTCGCCGGCATATATATTGCTGTTTTTATTTAACTTGTTACCCTGTAATGCTTTATGGTCAGTCCGAACATTCGAAGGATCACCTACGAATATTCCTATGTCCGTTCTATTTATTTTCATCAATATCTCCTCCTTAGTGCTGATCTCCGATCAAAAATACTCCATATAGATTATATCGACGAATTATGACATTATATAACGCTTATTTCAAAACAAATACCGGATTATTCATATTTATAAGCGCATTTACCATATGACGTTAGGCCTTTTAACTCTATTCTTACATTAGCTGCACAAGCTTTCCTTAAACTAAGCAATTCTTCTCTCCTAATATAAAAATTGTATTGCACTTAATACCTGTCAATCAGAACCTACGTACGCAATCCTACTCGCCGGTGATATTAAGTCCATAATCCTTCTAATAAACGATAAAGTCATAAAAAGATGGATGATGTAAAGTCCATCACCCATCTTTTTGTAGTAACTGCTGTTTATTTGTTATAATATTGATCATAGCTGGTAGTCTTCATTACGAAGCTCAGAAGATTGGAGGCTGCCTTTCTTAGATCCTCCACACTGCAACGCCCCTCCTCATAGCCCTTTAAGACCTGCTTAATCACCGGAGGTCCGCCGGGCATGATGATATCATTGCCCGCAGCAACGGCATCTGCACCATCCACAACAATGTCCATATCGCCCCAGTCCGTCACCACAATTCCATCATATCCCCATTCCTCCCGCAATATTCCCTTACACAGATCCTGATTGCCGGCTGCAAAGCATCCGTTAATCTTATTAAAGGAGGTCATAATGGTTGCCACTCTGCTGCCTCTTACCAGCATCTCGAAGGGCTTTAAGTATATCTCTCTGGCGGCTCTCTCTTCGATGATGGAATCCAGTGCGTCGATGGACTTCTTGGTATTTCCTCGACGATAGGTTTCCTGTTCATTGAGGGCAAAATGCTTCGGACAGGTTGTAATGGTACTATTATCCTCTGCACCCTTTGCGATTGCTAAGCCACAATAGCCCGTATGTCTCGGATCCTCTGAATAGTACTCAAAATTACGGCCGCCAATAGGACTTCTTTGTATGTTAATCCCAGGTGCCAGCCAGCTGTCCACCAGCTGTAGCTTGGCCTCTGTTGCACAGGCATGTCCAAACTCGTATAATGCCTGTTTGTTAAAGGTACAAGCCATACTCATTCCGGTAGGCCATGCTGTCATCCCTACACTGGCAGGACCGTCCTTATAGAATACGGAGGGTATACCATAGCGTTCCATTGCCGGGGATACATACCCTGCAGCTCCCACAGGATGAGTGCCGGTAGCAATGGGTTCTCCGTCATCATTATTAATAGTCGCCGGATATTTTCCACCCATTCCACCAAAGGGTAATCCCGGTCCATAACCGTTGACTAATACTGCTAATTCCTTTATTGTGAACTGCTCCACAAATGCTTCCATGCTATATTTGCCACTTTT
>JAEYXC010000431.1 GCA_023428655.1 Bacillota bacterium
GAAATTATTCGGATTATGCGACCAAGAAGGCAATGCTTCGTAACGCAATGCTGAAGCAATACTTAAATCAACAACAGGAAATTAAGCATCAGGAGGAGGTTATCGCAAAGCTTCGTTCCTTCAACCGCGAAAAATCCATAAAGCGAGCAGAAAGTCGAGAGAAAATGCTTGATAAAATCGAACGCGTGGAACGCCCGACAGACCATAGCCAGATGCATTTCGACCTAGAACCCAGAATTATCAGCGGTAATGATGTTCTATCCGTTCAAGGGTTGTCCAAGGCCTACGGGAAGCTCACCCTCTTTGAGGATCTGAACTTCGAGATTAAACGTGGTGAAAAGGTAGCCATCATTGGCAACAACGGCACCGGAAAGACAACCATATTAAAGATTATCAACAATCAGGTTACAGCCGATGGTGGTGAGGTAAAGCTTGGCACTAAGGTTCAGGTGGGTTATTATGATCAGGAGCATCAGGTCCTTAATCCGGATAAAACCCTCTTCGAGGAACTGCAGGATGAATATCCTCATCTGGATAATACTACCGTCCGCAATATATTAGCTGCCTTTTTATTTACAGAGGATGATGTATTTAAGCGGATTAAGGAGATCAGCGGTGGGGAACGCGGTAGAGTATCCCTTGCAAAGCTTATGCTATCCGAGGCCAATCTTCTGATCCTGGACGAGCCTACCAATCACCTGGATATCACCTCGAAGGAAATCCTGGAGAATGCCATCAATCATTACAGCGGTACCGTCCTTTATGTGTCCCATGATCGATATTTTATCAATAAGACTGCTACAAGGATTCTGGATTTGACGGAGCAAACCCTACTGAATTATATCGGCAACTATGATTACTATCTGGAGAAAAAGCCGGAGATAGAGGCCGCTTATCTAAGGAAGGGAACTGCCACAAACCCTACCTCTAATACAAGACCCGGTGCTTTCCCGGCTGCCTTCCCAACCACCCAATCCAATCCCAATGCGGATACGGAAAGTGAGAATAAGCAGAGCTGGCAGCAACAGAAGGAGGAGCAGGCAAGAAACCGCAAGCGTAAAAATGATCTCAAGAAAACAGAGGAGGAAATTCATGCCTTAGAGCTTCGCAACGAAGAAATCGATGCCCTTCTCACCAAGGAAGAGATCTTTACCAATGTAGAAAAGCTGCTTGAGTTAAATGATGAAAAGAAAAGGATAGAGAATCGCCTGGAAGAGCTTCTTGAGCAATGGGAGGAGCTGGCTTCGGAGGAATAATCTCTTCTCACGAAGTAGACCTCATATTAGCTTTAACAAACATGATAGAATGATAAAAGAAAGTGCTTAAGGACTCTCAAAACGATACGTTTTGTTGGAGCCTTAAGCACTTTTTATGATAAGCTTGTATACCAATATAGACCAGTCCTTTTGGTTTCCTATTCTGTGTTTTGAGCCGGCACTCTATAAGCCCTTTTCACTGATATTCTTAATCGAATTAATAATATGCTCATGGGCGAGTGCCTCTGCCAGTTCACCGTTTCGTTGACGGATTGCATCCAGAATTGCCGCATGCTCCTGACTTGACTTTTTCGCTCTGTCCGGGGCTGCAAGGGTAATCTTACGCACTCTCTCAACATAATGATGGAAGTCCGTGAGTACATGCTCCAGTATCTTACTGCCGCTAGCGCGGTATATCAGCTCATGAAATTTATTATCCAACTCCACCAGCTGTTCATGATGACTTCTTCTCGCATGAAAATCTGATAAATACAGCACCTCATCCAGGGCTTCAATCTGTGCTTCCGTAATTTGTTCACAAGCCCATCTGGCACAAAGGCCTTCCAGGTAGGAACGTATCACATAGATATCATGAATATCCTTCTGGGTAATACCGGTAACATATGCACCCTTATTCGGAATCATGGTCACTAACCCCTCCAGTTCAAGCTGCCGCAGAGCCTCCCTAACAGGAGTACGGCTTACACCCAGCTCCAACCCGATGGTATTTTCCTTCAATTCCTCATTTTCCTGATAAACTCCCGAGAGAATATCCTCTCTCAATTTATTGAACACACGACCTCGCAAGGAATATTTATCCGTAACCTCTTTGTGAAGATCAAAATCCTCCAAACAATTCCCTCCCTAATCCTTCCGTTCCGAAATGATAGCAGGCCACCCATAACCACAGGATTAAGGGTAGCCATTTTTAATATATTTATTTCATATTTTTAATGGTTTCCATCAGATAATCGGCAAATTCAGCGCCGGTAGCTCCGGTAGATCTTCCCGTTGTAGCAACCCTTCTTTCGGTTATCGTACAGATATCAAGAGCACGGTATATCTTATCCGCTTCCTTATTATAACCGATATGTGCTAAGAGCATTGCTCCCGCCCTTATCATACTGCAGGGATCTGCATAGATGTCTCTGCCTTCCTCAACCATACGAGGCGCGGAGCCATGAATTGCTTCAAACATTGCATAACGTTTACCAATGTTTGCACTGCCCGCTGTGCCGACGCCACCTTGGAATTCTGCGGCCTCATCCGTTATAATATCCCCATAGAGATTAGGAAGAACAACAACCTGGAAATCCTTTCTTCTCTTCTCATCCACCAGCTTGGCAGTCATAATATCAATATACCAATCATCCGCGGTGATGTTCGGATAATCCTTCGCGATCTCACGGAAAATATCCAGGAATTTGCCATCGGTTGTCTTAATAATATTCGCTTTTGTTACAGCCGTTACTCTGGTTTTACCATTTGCTTTCGCAAATTCAAAGGCGGCTCTAATAATTCTCTCTGTTCCCTGGGTCGTGGTTACGGTAAAATCAACACCCAGATCCTCCGTCACATGAACTCCTTTACTGCCTACTGCATATGCACCCTCTGTATTTTCACGATAGAAGGTCCAATCAATGCCCTGCTCCACAATTCGTACCGGTCTGACATTGGCAAACAGGTCCAGCTCCTTACGCATAGCCACATTAGCGCTTTCCACATTCGGCCATGGATCCCCTTTTCTCGGTGTCGTAGTCGGTCCCTTTAGGATAACATGGCACTTCTTTAATTCTTCCAGAACAGCCGCCGGAATTGCTGCATTCTCTGCTGCTCTGCGTTCAATAGTAAGACCCTCAATCATTCTAAATTCAATTCTTCCGGATCGAACATCCTCATTTAATAAGAATTCCAGAACTCGTTGAGCCTGACCGGTAATCGCCGGGCCAATTCCATCTCCGCCGCATACCCCGATAATAATCTTATCCAGAGATCGATAATCAATAAAATCTCCTTGGGCTTTCATTTCCTCAACTCTTTTTAATTGCTCCTCGAGCAATTGACCAAATCGTTCCTTTGCTGCTTCAATTTTATCTGCTGATATCATAGCGCCCTCCATAAATTAGCTTCATTCTGCAGTTTCTTGCTGAAAAAGAATGTGAAATTAACAGTAACCAACCTCTA
>JAEYXC010000435.1 GCA_023428655.1 Bacillota bacterium
AATAATATATTTTATAATAGGAGGAATCAACATGTACGATAAGGTGTCTACGGATCTAAACTTTGTCGACCGCGAGAAAAAAGTATTAAAGTTCTGGCAGGATAACAATATATTCGAAGCCAGCATCGAAGAACGTAAGGAGGGTGAGACTTATACCTTCTACGACGGACCGCCTACGGCGAATGGGAAGCCGCACATTGGTCACGTGCTGACTAGAGTTATTAAGGATATGATTCCGCGATACAGAACCATGAAGGGTTATAAGGTTCTTCGTAAGGCAGGCTGGGATACCCATGGGCTTCCTGTAGAGCTCGAGGTGGAGAAGAAGCTGGGAATTGACGGTAAGGAACAGATTGAGCAATATGGTCTGGAGCCCTTCTTGCAGGAATGCAAGGAATCTGTGTGGAAATACAAAGGAATGTGGGAGGATTTCTCCGGAACGGTAGGGTTCTGGGCTGATATGGATGATCCCTATGTTACTTATCATAATGATTATATTGAATCAGAGTGGTGGTCCTTAAAGCAGATATGGGATAAGGGATTACTCTATAAAGGATTTAAGATTGTACCTTACTGCCCCAGATGCGGAACACCTCTTTCTAGTCACGAGGTTGCGCAGGGCTATAAGGATGTAAAGGAAAAGTCTGCTATCGCTAAGTTCCGTGTGAAAGGAACCACGGATGAATATATCTTGGCTTGGACAACAACACCCTGGACACTACCCTCCAATGTGGCACTTTGCGTGAACCCGAATGAGACATATGTTAAGGTAAAGGTTATGGTGGATGCAAAGGGAAATGTGCTGAAGAAGGATGGAGGCTGCTCCTGCGGTCATGATCACGGACAGGAGCATGAGGCTGCTGTAGCAGTAGGTGCAGAGCACTATATACTGGCAGAAGCATTGTTAAATATTCTGGAAGGCGATTATGAGGTGGAAGAGACCTATATCGGTAAGGATCTGGAGTATAAGGAATATGAGCCTTTATTTGATTATGCACAGGTAGATAAGAAGGGATACTTTGTTACCTGTGACAATTATGTAACCTTATCCGATGGTACCGGTGTGGTTCATATTGCTCCTGCATTTGGTGAGGATGATAACCGTGTTGGAAGGATATATGATCTTCCCTTTGTACAATTAATTGACGGGAAGGGTGAGTTTAAGCCCGAGGCAACGGACTTAGCAGGAATGTTCTGTAAGGCGGCAGACGAGCCGATTATAAAGATGCTGGCTGAGAAAGGCCTACTCTTCAAGGTGCTGAAGTTTGAACACAGCTACCCCTTCTGCTGGCGCTGTGACACTCCTCTGATCTATTACGCAAGAGAATCCTGGTTTATCAAGATGACTGCGGTAAGAGAGGAATTAATTGCAAATAACAATACAATCAACTGGATGCCGGAAAGCATTGGACAGGGCCGTTTCGGTGACTGGTTGAAGAATGTACAGGATTGGGGTCTCTCCCGTGACCGTTATTGGGGAACGCCTCTTCCCATCTGGGAGTGTGAGGACGGACACCGTCACTGCATCGGAAGTATAGAGGAATTAAAGGCAATGTCGGACAATTGTCCGGATAATATTGAGCTCCACAGACCCTTTATCGATGCGGTTACCATCAAATGTCCGGAGTGCGGTAAGCAGATGACCCGCGTTAAGCCGGTAATCGATTGCTGGTATGACTCCGGCTCCATGCCCTTTGCACAATGGCATTATCCATTTGAGAATAAAGAAATATTTGATGATAATTTCCCGGCGGACTTTATCAGTGAGGCAGTCGATCAGACAAGGGGCTGGTTCTATTCCCTGCTCGCTATCTCTACCCTTATTTTTGGCAAAGCGCCCTTTAAAAATGTTATTGTACTTGGCCATGTACAGGATGAAAACGGACAGAAAATGTCAAAATCAAAGGGTAATGCTGTGGATCCCTTTGATGCGCTGGAACAGCATGGTGCGGATGCAATCCGTTGGTATTTCTACATCAACTCAGCGCTATGGCTCCCTAACCGCTTCCATCATGGTGCCGTAACCGAGGGACAGAGAAAGTTCATGGGAACCCTTTGGAATACCTATGCATTCTTTGTGCTTTATGCCAACATTGATCAATTTGATGCAACCAAATATGAATTAGAATATGATAAGCTTCCAGTCATGGATAAATGGCTCCTTTCAAAATTGAATACCTTGGTTAAGTCCGTAGATGAGCATCTGGATAATTATCGTATTACGGAAGGTGCAAGAGTATTGGCTGATTTCATTGATGAGCTCTCCAATTGGTATGTCAGAAGAAGCAGAGAACGCTTCTGGGCCAAGGGTATGCCTCAGGATAAAATCAATGCATATATGACTCTGTATACCGCCTTGGTTACTGTGTCCAAATTAGCAGCTCCGTTTATTCCTTTCATGACGGAGGATATCTATCAGAATCTTGTGGTGAATATTGATAACACTGCACCAAAGAGTATTCATTTATGTGACTATCCGGTTTATAATGAAGCCTTCATTGACGAGGAACTGGAAGCCAATATGGAGGAGGTACTGGAGGTCGTAGTACTTGGTCGTGCATGTCGTAATACAGCAAATATCAAGAATCGCCAGCCGATTGGTAAGATGTATGTGAAAGCGGATAAGGAGCTATCTGCCTTCTATACAGCAATCATTGCAGAGGAGCTGAATGTGAAGGAGGTAATCTTCACGGATGATGTACGTGACTTTACTTCTTATAGTTTTAAGCCACAGTTAAAAACTCTGGGACCGAAGTTTGGCAAGCAGATCGGTGCTATTCGTACGATCCTTTCAGAATTGAACGGTAATGCAGCCATGGACGAGATTAATGCTACCGGTCAGTTAACGATTACTCTTGAAGGTGCCAAGGCCAGTCTTATGAAAGAGGATTTATTAATCGAGGCTGCACAGATGGAAGGCTTTGTCTCTGACTCCGATCATGGAATAACGGTGGTACTGGATACCAACCTGACCTCAGAATTGGTGGAAGAGGGCTTTGTCAATGAGATCATCAGTAAAATTCAGACCATGCGTAAGGAAGCCGATTTTGAGGTTATGGACCATATCCGTATCTCTCAGAGCGGAAATGACAAAATCAAAGAGATTATCTTGAAAAATGAAGATGAGATTAAGTCCCAGGTTCTTGCAAAGGAAATTCTCTTTGATCATACACAGGGCTTTGTGAAAGAATGGAGCCTGAATGGGGAAGAGGTTACGCTTGGTGTAGAGAAGCTATAGAGCGAAAGAATTACAATAGGTACTTGACGGATTAATATAATGTAGCAGAGGTCCCGGTAATCTGTGCCAGGGTAAGTGTTTCTTACCAAAGCATGGTACCGGGACTTTCCTTCGTTCCTAGGGAGAAACTGCAGACCAGATACGGGTCAGCCTATATGTGAACGAATGGTGCTCGCTTCTGTTCTAAGAAACTTCATAATTAATTCACGAATCGGTAATAGAATGAACACATTTTGAAGCTATAATAAATTCATAGCATTGATGAAAAGAAGCCACGATTGCAGTAGCGGTTACTGGCTTCGACTAACAATAAGTTTATTAACATAGATTGATTTTTCATAAAATTTTCCCTCCCCCTCTTTTGAAAAAACCGGCTGATGAAGCCGGTTTTTTCCGTGTAAGCCATCATAAGACTTTACTTTCACCGGTGTGTATACTATAATTAAAGCAGGAGATCAATCATATATAAGATGAAATTTTTATGACCTGATCCAATTCACAGCAAGTATTTTTTATGTACATGTTTCATAAAATGTCAGCACGTCTGACTCATGAGAATGAAAATTTATATAAAAGTAAGAAAGGATGTGGCTTGTATGAAATTGATCTATGTCATTGTTCGCAATGTAGATAGCAGTTATGTAACAGAGGCATTAAATAAATCCGGTTTTTATGTAACCAAGCTCGCTTCTACCGGAGGCTTCTTGCGTGAAGGAAATACAACCCTAATGATTGGTACTGAGGAAGATATGGTAGACCGTGTAATAGATATTGTTAAAAAGGAAT
>JAEYXC010000039.1 GCA_023428655.1 Bacillota bacterium
ATATGGCATAATTAGATTTACTCAAAGAAGAATAGGAGATTATGGATATGGCAAATCAAATGATTATAAATACAAAATCAGAAAAAAGTAAGATCGACAAAATGATATACGGGCACTTTGCTGAGCATCTGGGACGGTGTATTTATGATGGTTTTTATGTAGGAGAGGATTCGGACATTCCTAATATAGATGGTATGAGACTTGATATCATTGAAGCATTGAAGAATATAAAAATACCTTGTCTGCGTTGGCCGGGCGGATGCTTTGCAGATGAATATCATTGGAAGGACGGAATTGGTTCCAAGGAAGAACGTAAGGAAATTATTAATTCTCATTGGGGCGGTGTAGTGGAAAGTAATCATTTTGGTACACATGAGTTCTTCCGGTTATGTGAGCTGTTGGAGACAGAGCCTTATATATGTGGAAATCTGGGAAGCGGTACTGTACAGGAGATGTCAGAATGGGTGGAATATATCAATTTTGATGGAAAATCACCTATGACTGACCTGAGAAAGAAAAATGGTAGAGAAAAGCCTTGGAATCTAAAATACTTTGGTGTCGGTAATGAGAACTGGGGCTGTGGCGGTCGAATGAGAGCCGAATATTATGCGGACGAGGTAAACCGTTATAATCTATATGCCAGAGATTATGGCGATAATGTTCTGTATCGAATTGCAGCAGGACCCAGAGGAGATAATTACAAATGGACTGAAGTGCTTATGAGAGATGCCGGAATGCATCTGGATGCGATCGCGCTTCATTATTATACCAGAATTGGCGATCCGGTTATTACCACCTCCATACCGGATGGGAATAGAAGATATCTTCGTGATAATTCCAGGTCAAGAAAATCTGCTACCATGTTTGATGAAAAAGAATGGTTTGGCATCATGAAATCGGCAATCTACACCGATGAGATAATTAGCAAGAATGAAATGATCATGGATCAATACGACCCTGAGAAGAGAGTTGCTCTGATTGTGGATGAGTGGGGAACCTGGTTTGATTGCGAGCCCGGCACTAACCCTGGCTTCTTATATCAGCAGAATACGCTGCGTGACGCAGTATCCGCAGGCACCAGCTTAAATATCTTCAATAATCATTCCGAACGTGTACATATGACCAACATTGCACAGACAATTAATGTATTACAGGCGATGATTTTAACAGAAGGTGAGAAGATGCTTCTGACACCCACCTATCACGTATTTGATATGTATAAGGTTCATCATGATGCAAAGCTGTTAGATTTTGCACTGCTGTCCGAACAATATGAATGCGACGGAGATACATTAAAGCAGATTAATGCTTCCGTATCAAAGGCTGCGGATGGTTCTGTTAGTATGACCGTATGTAATATTGATCCGGATAATGCGACTGATTTATCCTGCTACCTTGAAGATTTCGGTGCATTCGGCCAAATCGAAGGCAAGATATTAACAGCGGATACGATGAATGCAATGAATACCTTTGAGCAGCCCGATTATCTTAAGCCCTCCGAGTATACCAACTTTACTGTGAAGGAGAATAAGCTAACATTACATATACCTTCCAAATCAGTAGTATTGTTGACGGTAAAGGCGCCAAAGTAAATAGGAGGTAGTTTGAGTGGACGCACTGGATTGTAAAAGATGTCTTCTTCGGGAGCTTTCAGACACAGAGTATTTTCATACGATTTCCGGTTATATTGAAAATATTCCTGAGGAGCTTAGGACACCGGATGAGACCTATACCTATCGGCTCGAGCAATGTAAAAAATGTCAGTATCTTGTGAATGGGTTGTGCAGGCTGTGCGGATGCTTTGTAGAAATACGTGCTGCAACACACAAAAGCTATTGTCCTGCTAAGAATTCCTGTTGGTAAGTATAAGTATATAAATATTAAGTATAAATATCCTGGCATTCTAATCTACTCGGTCTGTACAGCTTAGTCGGTCGGAATGCCTGATTTTTATTATGGAGCAGATTAGAGAAAGTATCTGCAATATAGGAGGATGAATATGAGCTACAGTAAAGAATTGATTGAAGATTTGAACCGAAAAGCCCAAAAGCTCCGTAAGGATGTGGTAATCAGTATCGGAGTAGGAGTTGCAGGTCATATAGGAGGATCAAATTCTGCTGCTGATATTGTAACAGCGTTATATTTTCATAAAATGAAGCATGATCCAAGGAATCCGAAAATGGTAGATAGGGATCGCTTTTTATTGAGCAAAGGTCATGTTGCCATATTACAGTACGCTGCTTTGGCGGAAGCAGGCTACTTCCCGGTGGAAGACTTAAAGAACACAAAGCAAATCGGCTTTTATCTGCAAGGACACCCGGATGTTCTTAAAACTCCCGGTATCGAGGCGGGTACAGGGTCTCTCGGTCAGGGACTATCCATCGGACTTGGCATGGCACTGGGTATGAAGCTGGATAAGCTTGACAGAAAGGTGTATGTACTCGTTGGAGATGGTGAGATAGCCGAAGGACAGATTTGGGAAGCGGCAATGGCAGCCAGCTCCTTTAAGGCTGACAACCTGGTAGCTATCGTAGATCATAATAAGCTTCAGGCAAACGGAAGGCTTGAAGAGCGCTTCAGCAGTCATCCGCTGGTACCGAAATGGGAGAGCTTTGGCTGGAACATAATCGAAATAGACGGACATAATATGGAAGAAATCCTTGCTGCCTTGGATGAAGCGGATACAGTGAAAGGGAAGCCGACCGTCATTGTAGCCCATACCATTAAGGGAAAAGGCGTAAGCTTCGCTGAAAATGTGGTAGGATACCACAATGGTATCCTGACAGAAGAGACATATGCTCAGGCGCTGAAAGAATTATCGTAATCAGGAGGATAAAAGAATGGCATATACAAATCAAAGAATTGCGTATGGTAATACATTGGTGGAATTGGGTAAGGAGGACGAGAGGATCGTTGTTTTGGATGCGGATCTTGGCGCTTCAACCATGGGAAAGCTATTTGAGGTGGCTTATCCCGAGAGGCATTTTGAGATGGGTATTGCAGAAGCAAACATGACCTCTGTTGCCGCAGGTCTGGCCCAGACAGGTAAAATACCCTTTACGAATTCCTTCGCGGTATTTGCAGCTGGTCGTGCCTATGATCAGATACGTCAAACGATTGCAACCGGTAAGCTGAATGTGAAGATCTGCGGTTCTTCCTCCGGTTTATCGGATTTTGGTGACGGTGCAACCCATCAGGCAGTGGAGGATATGGCAATTATGAGGGCTATGCCGAATATGACGGTTATTTGCCCTGCGGATGCCAATGAGACAGTACAGGCGGTAAAAGCAATAGTAAATATGGATGGTCCCTGCTATCTCAGATTGAACCGTAATGACTACGATAATGTCACAGCAGAGGATAAACCCTTTGAGATAGGAATCCCCAGTCTGCTAAAGGATGGCAATGAAATCGTTGTATTTGCTACCGGTGTTATGGTAGGAAAGACCTTGGAGGCAGCTGAGGAGGTCAAGGACAGAATCTCGGTAAAGGTAATTAATGTAAGCACCATTAAGCCGATGAATACGGAAGCCATTGTTGAAATGGTGAAGGGCTGCAAAGCTGTAGTGACTGTGGAGGAGCATAGTATCGTCGGAGGACTCGGAAGTGCAATTGCTGAGGTTCTTTGTAAGGAATGCAAACCCATTGAGTTCGTTGGGGTTAAAGATACCTTCGGCAGCAGTGCCCATAATTATGAGGATGTATTAAACTATTATGGCTTGACAAAAGAAAACATTGTAAAAGCAATCGAAAAAATGGCCGCCATGTAGGCTAAAGGAGCTTTATCAATTATTCATGTCGATAGGAGGATAATTATGAAAATTGGGTTTATCGGACTTGGTATCATGGGAAAGCCCATGGCTAAAAATCTACTGAAGGCAGGGCATGATCTGCTGGTATTTGATATCATTAAGGAAAACGTGGATTATATGGTTGAAGCAGGAGCAAAAGCGGCGACCTCCTCCAAGGAAGTAGCAAAGGAGTGTAAGCTGATTATCACTATGCTACCGAACAGCCCCCATGTAAAAACGGTAGTCATGGGAAAAGACGGTGTACTGGAGGGTGCTACACAGGGAAGTATTCTTGTGGATATGAGCTCCATTGCCCCGGCGGAATCGCAGGAGATAGAGAAGGCCTGTGCTGCGAAGGGTGTTAAAATGATTGATGCTCCGGTATCCGGAGGGGAACCCAAGGCAGTGGATGGGACCTTGTCCATTATGGTAGGTGGAGATAAGGCAGTATTTGATGAAGTGTATGATATCCTTTTGAAGATGGGAGCGAGCGCAGTCCATTGTGGAGAGATAGGGGCTGGTAATACAACGAAGCTTGCCAACCAGATCATTGTGGCTCTCAATATTGCAGCGGTATCGGAAGCATTTATGTTAAGTACAAAGGCTGGGGTGGATCCGATTAAGGTGTTTGATGCAATTAAAGGCGGACTCGCTGGCTCAACCGTAATGAATGCGAAGGTACCAATGATTACAGAGGGTAATTTCAAACCCGGCTTCAAGATTGACTTACATATCAAGGACCTGAATAATGCGCTGGATACCGGACATAACGTAGGAGCACCCCTGCCATTAACGGCAGCAGTGATGGAGATGCTCCAGCTGCTTCATGCAGATGGTCACGGACAGTGCGATCATAGTGGAATTGCAATGTATTATGAGAAATTAACCGGGACCGAAATTCGTAAATAAAATTCTTGAATTACAAATGAGGAAAAATAGAAGATACCGTTAGAGTTAAATACATAACATTGAAGGAATAGGACTTGAAGCGTTGGGAAGTAAGAACTGCTTATAGAGTGGTGATTGCTTGGCAGCAGTAGGAAAGGGAGACGATAGATGGCTGTAAAATCATATCTCGAGAATTTATTCTCGTTGGAAGGAAAGGTAGTTTTATTTACAGGAGCTACCGGTGGGATCGGTAGTGAATTATGTAAGGGCTTAGCGGGCTCCGGTGCAACGGTTGCTCTTTGTGATATTGACCTGCAGAGACTGGAGGAGCTAAAGAACGCGATTGAGGCGGAAGGAGGCAAGGCCTCTGCCCATCTGATCAATGTGCTGGAAAAGGACAGCATTGACTCCTGTGTGGAGGAGGTCGGAACAAAGTATGGACAAATAGATGTTCTGGTTAATTGCGCCGGTGTGAATAAAAGGGAAGGCATCTTGGACGTAGAAGAGGATACCTATGATCGAATCATGGATATTAATCTGAAAGGAGCATTCCTCACATCACAGGCAGTCGGACATTATATGAGAAAGCAGAACCGCGGAAGTATCATTAATATCGCATCCCATAATACAGGATGGGTACTCGGAGGCTGCTCCGTATATGCGGCGTCCAAGAGCGGAATGGTAGCTTTAACCAAGGCGCAGGCTGTAGAGTGGGCAAAATTCAACATCAGGGCCAATGCGATCAGTCCCGGACACATCAAAACCCAGCTCACTCAGGTTACCTGGGATCATCCGGAACGCTCCAAATACCTGCTTGATCGTATTGCCATGAACCGACCCGGTTATCCGGAGGATATTGTGGGTGTCTGCATCCTGTTAGCCTCCGATGCTTCATCCTATATCAGCGGCAGCGAGTACAGAGTGGATGGAGGATGTATTGCAGGTGGTCAGCCCTGGCCATATGATACGAAATACTAATAAAAGTATACAAGAATAGGGCTGTTGCAGTATGAATGAAGGAAAGAACAATACGCACGTGAACCGGATAATCTTTGCTCCGCAAAGGCTTATCCGGTTGGGATGCATGCTGTCCTTTCCTTTTGCTTTTCCCTATGTTAATAACAGCCCTAATGTATCATATATAAACCTGCATCCAAGTCCAATACCAAGACTACGTCACTGAACGGGGGAATTTTGCTCATGATGTTTGCTTAGTACGTTATACTGAGCTTCAGTTCGATTAAAACAATCTGCTATGGTGTTTGTGTTCAGGTTACTTAATGCTGCCTCCATGTCTTGTGCAAAACTAATTGGTAGATATGCAGCCTTTTGCTGTAACAGTCGTTGTAGGCAGCCCTTTTCGTTAAGCATATACATTTCATTCATGGCATAGAGTACCTGTAGCAAGCTGATCGCACATCGAAATATGGAGCCTGCGGCGTATAAAACATCACCCTTGCTGATGGCTTTTGAACCACATTGCATCGAGAAATCACATTCCCATAGGAAACGTTCAACAACAGCTTTTTGGTAGCTTCTCGGAAATGGGTCCAATCTCTTTTTCTGGTCCAAAATTAAATTGTTATTGTTGCATAAAATTTTGCAATATGCCAGCTCTCCCATGTAAATCGAATTTACAAAACCAAAGGGGTGACCGCATTGATAAT
>JAEYXC010000048.1 GCA_023428655.1 Bacillota bacterium
GAAAGTAGTAATTCATTCGATAAAATAAGATTTTTTCTAAAATAAGGGACTGTTCGTAACAGTCTCTTTTTCTATTAGCATCATGCATGATTTGAGTAAATATTTCCTGATGAATAAAAAATCTATCCCCACGGAAAGAATAAGAGTATACCGATAGACTTAATTATTGTATAAATATGAGACGGCAAAACCATAAAATAGAGAGTAGAGCGTAAATTTTACGAAAAACTCAAAAAATATGCTTTAGAATTCATGGAAAACCCTTTAAATAAAGGCACTTAATCGTTATCGAAAATGAAAATAATCCATCAATTTACGAAAAAACAATAATAATTTAATTACTATATTAATAATGGTAAAAATTACTATTATATATATATTACACAAAAAAATATGAAATTAAGCAAGAATTTATAATAAGATAGCAACAAAAATGGTGCATACATCAGATTTTTTTTATATAATTTTTATGTAAATGTGTATAATTTACAAAATTAGAGGAGGGATATCATGAAACGTTTAATTGCTTTAGTTCTAGCGTGCATGCTTGTTATGTCCTTAGTAACAGGATGCGGCACCAAAAAAGAGGAACCTACACCTGCAGGCGATTCTTCAAACACAAATACTGAGGCGCCTGAGGCGACCGAAGCTCCTGCTGCAGAAGCTCCTGCTGCAGAAGAAGTAACAAATGATCCTAATGTAAAGGTTATCAATGTATGGAGCTTCACCGATGAGGTTCCCAAGATGATTGAGAAGTACAAAGAGCTTAATCCTGATTTTGATTTCGAAATCAAGACCACGATTATAGCTACCACAGACGGTGCTTATCAGCCCGCTCTTGATCAGGCACTTGCAGCTGGCGGAGCAGATGCTCCTGACATCTACTGTGCAGAGAGCGCTTTCATCTTAAAGTATTCTCAAGGTGATGCAAGCCAATTTGCAGCTTCCTACAAGGATCTTGGTATTGATGTGGATACTCTTACCAAAGAGGCTGACATTGCTCAGTACACCATCGATATCGGATCGAATCCCGATGGAAATCTGGTGGGTCTTGGATATCAGGCTACCGGTGGTGCTTTCATTTATCGTCGTTCCCTTGCTAAGGATACTTGGGGAACCGATGATCCGGCACAGATTAAAGATAAGATTGGTCCCGGCTGGGATAAATTCTTCGCAGCTGCAGCTGAATTAAAAGCTAAGGGCTATGGAATCGTATCCGGTGATGGCGATATGTGGCACGCTGTTGAGGGTAGCTCCGAGCAACCTTGGATCGTAGATGGAAAGCTTTTCATCGATCCCAAGCGTGAAGAATTCTTAGATCTTTCTAAGAAATTAAAAGACAATGGTTATCACAATGATACTCAGGACTGGACAGATGCTTGGTATGCAGATATGAAGGATGCCGGCTCTCAAAAGATCTTCGGTTTCTTCGGTCCTGCATGGTTAATTAACTATGTTATGGCTGGTAACTCTGGCGGCACAAAGGCTGGCGAAGGTACCTATGGTGACTGGGCAGTATGTGAACCTCCGGTTGGTTTCTTCTGGGGTGGTACATGGGTTCTTGCTAATAAAGACAGCAAGGTTAAGGCAGCTGTTGGCGATATCATCGAGTGGATTACACTGGACAGCTCCGAGACAGGTCTTCAGTATTTCTGGGCTAACGGTACTCTTAACGGCGAAGGCGGCACAAAGGATACAGTTGCTTCCGGTACAGTTATGAGCAAGTCCGATGGTAAACTTGAGTTCTTAGGTGGACAGAATATGTTTGATGTATTCGTACCTGCAGGACAGTTTGCTACTGGTACTAACAAGACTCAGTATGATGAGACAATTAACACCTACTGGCGTAATCAGGTACGTGAGTACACCGCCGGTAACAAGAGCCGTGAGCAGGCAATTGCTGATTTCAAGCAGGATGTAGCTGACAATCTTGATGTTATTGTAGAATAATTTTAACCTGTATTCAGGGGCGGGAGTATATCTTTTCGACCGCCCCTAATATTTGTGCTTGGGCAAGTGTGTTTTTGAAGGCTTGCACATATGTGATCAAAGAAGGAAGAAGTATACTTTATTTCGATACTATGAAAAGTAAATTAATTTTACCGGAGGTGAACGCTTATGCGACGTAAGAGTGTTAGCTACGCTAAATATGGGTATATCTTCTCCATACCTTTTGTGCTAGCGTTCCTTATTTTTAATCTTTATCCTACATTATATACTGCTGTTATAGGTTTTACGGATTTTAAGGGGTTGGGTAAAACAACTTTTAAATTCTTAGAGAATCCTTTTCAGAACTTTGAAACAATATTAAAAAACCCCTCCTTCCAGGAGTCATTAAGTAATACAGCAATTTTATGGATCATTAACTTTATTCCACAGATTTTGTTGGCGCTCCTGCTCACTGCTTGGTTCACTAGCAATCGCCGTAAAATCAAAGGTCAGGGCTTGTTTAAGGTATTATTCTACATGCCAAATATCATTACACAAGCAACTATCGCGATTCTATTTAGTTCCTTATTTGGTTATCCGATGAGTCCTGCAAATGATTTCTTTATGACGCTTGGTTTATCCGATGCTCCAATCAATTTCTTGATTCAAGGATGGACTGCCAGAGGTATCGTGTCCTTCATTCAATTCTGGATGTGGTACGGATATACGATGATTGTTTTGATATCCGGTGTATTAGGTATGAACCCCGAGCTTTTTGAGGCGGCGGATATCGATGGTGCAACAGGTGCTCAAACATTCTTCTTTGTGACAATCCCGAATTTGAGAACTATACTTCTTTACACTCTGATTACAAGCTTAATCGGTGGTTTACAAATGTTTGATATACCAAGACTGTTCCTAAATGGTGGTCCGGACGGCAAAACACTTACAACAAGCTTATTTATCTATAATCAGGCGTTTAGTGGAAGTTATCTATATAATCGTGCATCGGCAGCAAGTATGATCATGTTCTTAATTATTTGTATTCTATCTGCGTTTATATTCTTTGTAATGCGTGATAAAGAAGCAGCAAAGCAATACAAGATGAACCGGAAGCAGGAAAGAGAATATAAGAAAGCTGAAAAAGCATCAAGGAGGGCTGCATAATGAGCAAAAGTACGAGCATACCTCAAATCATTCTTAAAATAGTAAAATATGTTGTATGTATTTTTCTGGCAATACTAAGTATTTTGCCATTCTGGATTATGATTATGAATGCAACCCGCAGTACCTATGAGATTCAGCAGCATGCAATTTCAATGCTTCCTTCCAAGTTCTTATTTAGTAACCTGGATGTGTTATTGGGAAAGAGCTTTGACCCGATCAGAGGCTTTCTGAACTCAATGATAATTTCAACGGGTTCTACTGCATGTGCCGTTTATTTCTCATCCTTGACAGCATATGCGCTGGTAGCTTATGACTGGAGATTACGTCAGCCATTCTTTACCTTTATTCTGGCAGTAATGATGATACCTACACAGGTTACCAGTATCGGTTTTTATCAGTTTATGTATAGCATTCGTATGACAAATAATTTCTTACCCTTGATCATACCATCAATTGCAGCACCGGCAATGGTGTTCTTCATGAGACAGTACCTGTTGTCCTCCCTGTCAATTGATATAGTAAATTCAGGAAGAATAGATGGCGCCGGAGAATTTAAAATCTTCAATCGTATCATCATTCCGATTATGAAACCCGCAATTGCAACACAGGCCATTTTTGCTTTTGTTGGTTCTTGGAACAACCTATTCATGCCGATGATTTTACTTACGGATACAAAGCGTTATACAATGCCGATCATGGTTAGCTTACTGAAGGGTGATATCTATAAGACAGAATATGGTTCTGTATACTTAGGCCTTACCCTTACTGTATTACCATTGTTTATTGTTTACTTCCTTTTATCCAAGTACATTATCGCCGGAGTAGCATTAGGTGGCGTAAAAGAATAAGAATCACATTGAACAGATAGTTCTATACACGTTTAATTGATTGATTAAGAGTAACATGTTTTCACATCAGACCAACTCTTTCCCTAAGGTAAGATGATTTGATGAGAAAAGCTGTTACTCTTTTTTTTACAAAAATTCACTCGAGATTACTCCCTTAAGGTCGAAAGGAATGAGTTCTTTCGGGTTAACTAGGTAGGTACGAAAAAAGGATTTTGTTGCATAATATTCAGAAAATAATAATTAATATAGATAAAATACAGATATTGATTGTTGATATGTGATAATGTATAATGTATTTACTGTAAAAACCAATCGGAGATTCTCTTTGTTCG
>JAEYXC010000066.1 GCA_023428655.1 Bacillota bacterium
TAATTCATCGTGCTATAATACATATCTATTAGGCACCTAAGTAATTTTGGAATTTTAAGGAGGAGAGAACCATTAAAAGGAGCAATGAAGTGACGCAGCTGATCATTACCTTTAGCGAATTAATGAAGGCTATCCATCAGCATTCCTATCAGAAGCTGGAGAAAACAAAGCTATATCCCGGTCAGCCTCAGTTACTTCTTCACATTAAGGATAATGAAGGTATCACTCAAAAAGCCCTATCCGAAAAACATTGTGTAAAGCCGGCAACCATAACCGGAATGCTGAACAAGCTGGAGGCTAATCATTATGTTTATCGTGTTCCCGATGAGGTTGATAAGCGAATGATGAGAGTATACCTTACTTCGGAAGGAAGGCATCAGGCCGAGACCGGAGAAAAATTCATGAAAGAGATGACCACAAAATTATTTGATGGTCTTACGGAGGAGGAGTTAAAGACCCTACTATACTTAACACAAAAAATTAGGAACAATGTAAATGATAGGCTTAACAACGAATAACCTAAAAACAATTAACATTAGAGAGGAAACCACATGTTTAAGCTGTTTAAATTTTTAAGAAAATCGGTTGTGGCAATACTTTTTGTTACAATCCTACTGATCATACAGGCTGCCTCTGATCTAGCACTGCCTACCTATACCTCGGATATTATTAACACCGGTATCACCAACAGCGGTATCGAGGATAGGGTACCGGAGGTACTTCGAGCCACTGAGCTTGATAAGCTGTCCCTATTTATGGAGGCTGCAGATAATACTCTGGTCAGAGCTCATTATAATGAAATAACAAAGGAAACGACGGGTGAGGAGGAATGGAAGGAATATCTGGAAAAATATCCACAGCTTGCCTCACAACCCCTCTTTCTCTGGGATCAGGAGGCTGAAGAGGAATTATCGAATATCTTATCTATCCCAATGATGATGGTGCTTACCTTCGAAAGCGATAGTGAGTATTCACAGGAGATGAAAAAGCAATTCCTTGCTAGCTTTCCTGCTGAAATGACTCAGGGAAATCCTGATATTTATCAGCTTCTATCACTTCTTCCACCGGAAAATAAGACAGCTATGCTTTCCGGTATTGCACAGAAGCTGAAGGAAATGCCCGAAATGCTACTTACGGCCAATGCCAGCTCCTATATCAAAGGGGAGTATGAGGCTATCGGTATTAATGTGAACCGGCTGCAAATCAATTATATTATCTACGTTGGACTCAGAATGATTGCCCTAGCCCTTGTCGCTATGATCGCATCCATATTGGTGACCTTCTTCTCTGCAAGAATTGCCGCAAAATTAGGCAGGGATTTAAGAAATAATGTATTTCGAAAGGTATTGTCCTTCTCCAATCAAGAGATGGACCAGTTTTCAACTGCTTCACTGATTACGCGCAGTACCAATGATATCCAACAGGTTCAAATGCTGATTGTATTTTTAATCCGTATTGTCATCTACTCTCCGATCCTAGCCTTCGGCGGTATCCTTAAGGTAATGAGAACCAATAACTCCATGTCCTGGATACTTATTGTCGGTGTTGGTGCAATTTTTATTCTGATTGGTGTACTGCTTATTGTAGCTATGCCTAAGTTTAAAATGATGCAAAAGCTTGTGGACCGAATTAACCTTGTTATGAGGGAAATCATTACCGGTCTTCCGGTCATCCGAGCTTTCAGCACGGTCCCCTATGAGGAAAAACGATTTGATAAAGCAAACGATGATCTTACAAGGAATTCCCTCTTTGTAAATCGTGCGATGACCTTCATGATGCCCGTCCTGATGATGATTATGAATCTGGTATCCATATTGATTATCTGGGTCGGTGCCGATAAAATCGATGCCGGAACCATGCAGGTTGGTGATATGATCGCCTTTATCCAATATACTATGCAGATTATCATGTCCTTCCTCATGCTCACCATGGTCTCTATTATGTTACCCAGAGCCACTGTAGCAGCAAAGAGAATTGCCGAAGTATTAGAGACGGAGGTCTCCATCAAGGAATCGGATACCGATGAACCTACTAAGGATGACCAGAAGGGTGTTCTGGAATTTAGAAATGTATCTTTCCGTTATCCCCACGCGGAGGAGGATGTTCTCTCCGATATCAGCTTTGTTGCAAGGCCCGGAGAGACAACTGCGATTATTGGAAGTACCGGAAGTGGAAAATCCACCTTAATCAATCTAATCCCTCGGTTCTATGATGCCACACAGGGAACCATACTAATCGACGGAACTGACATCACCAAGATGAAGCAGCATTCACTACGAGAAAAGCTTGGCTTTGTACCACAGAAGGGTGTCTTGTTTACCGGTACCATCGAATCAAATATTACCTTTGGTGCTCCTAATGCCAAGGAGGAGGATGTCAAAAAGGCTGCTAAAATTGCACAGGCCACGGAATTCATCGATACAAAGCCGGAAGGCTATGCTTCTCCGATCTCAGAAGGTGGAACCAATGTATCCGGCGGTCAGAAACAGCGCCTTTCCATCGCACGAGCAATCGCAAAAAATCCGGAGATCTACATCTTTGATGACAGCTTCTCTGCACTAGATTATAAGACAGACCAGACACTACGAAAAGCCCTGAAGGAGGAGCTCGTCGGCAGTACGGTGTTAATCATTGCTCAAAGAATCAGTACGATTATGAATGCAGAGCAGATTCTGGTATTGGATGACGGTCGCATCGCCGGAAAGGGAACACATAAGGAATTATTGAAGAACTGCGAAGTATATCAGCAGATTGCTTCATCTCAATTGTCAGAGGAGGAATTGAATTATGAGTAGAGATGATAACAGACATGAAGCTCCTGTGAATCCTACTGCTACCCGTAGAAAACCCGCTTCGGGTCATATGGGGCCTCCGGGAATGATGCCCGGTGAAAAGGCTAAGGATTTTAAGGGCACCATGAAGAAGCTGTCTGCCAGATTATCAAAATATCGCATTCACTTTCTTCTGATGCTGCTGTTCGCAATCGGCAGTACCATATTTGCCATCGTGGGGCCTACCATCATGGGTAATGCAACCACTGAGATTTTCAATGGTTTGGTTAGTAAGATTCAAGGTGGGGATGGAATTAACTTTAGTGCCCTAGCAAAGATATTAAATACTTTAATTATATTATACGGAGTAAGTGCATTACTCTCCTTTATTCAAGGCTGGATTATGACAGGAATCAGCCAGAAAGTAGCCTACAAATTCCGTAAGGATATCTCAGAAAAGGTTCATCGTATGCCGATGAATTATTTTGACACCACCTCGCATGGTGAGATCCTATCAAGAGTTACCAATGACGTCGATACCTTAAGCAACAGCTTGAATCAGAGCTTGGGACAATTGATTACCTCCGTTATAACGATTATTGGTGTCCTGATTATGATGCTTCGAATCAGCATTTCCATGACGTTTCTGGCTCTGCTTATTTTACCGATCTCCGGTATCCTGGTTAGCCGTGTGATTAAGAAATCCCAGAAATATTTCGTGCAGCAGCAGGAATACCTTGGCCATGTAAATGGTCAGGTAGAGGAAACCTACGGCGGACACAATATCGTAAAAGTCTTCAACAAGGAGCAGGATTCCATCAAGGAATTTGATGAGAAGAATGAAAAACTTTACGAATCTGCATGGAAATCACAGTTCCTTTCCGGCTTAATGATGCCGGTCATGCAATTTGTGGGAAACATCGGTTATGTAGGCGTTGCTATCCTTGGTGGGTATCTAGCCATCAATGGAAGAATTGAGGTCGGACAGATTCAGTCCTTCTTCCAATACATCCGACAGTTTACACAGCCCATCAATCAGTTGATGCAGGTAGCGAATATGTTTCAATCCACAGCTGCGGCAGCAGAAAGGGTGTTTGAGTTCCTAGCTGTTGAGGAAGAGGTACAGACAGTGGAGCATCCGGTATCAATCGAAGGCTTGAGCGGACATGTGGAATTCAAAAACGTTCACTTTGGTTACCAACCGGACAAAATTATTATTAATAATTTCAGCACCAAGGTATATAAGGGTCAGAAGATTGCAATCGTTGGACCTACCGGTGCCGGCAAGACTACTATGGTTAAGCTGTTGATGCGCTTCTATGATATTAATAGCGGTGAGATCTTAATTGACGGTCATAACATCAAAGACTTTAATCGAAGTGATCTTCGAAAGATGTTTGGAATGGTTCTTCAGGATACCTGGTTATTCAATGGTACCATTATGGAAAATATTCGTTACAGTAAGCTGGATGCAACGGATGAGGAGGTAATTAAGGCTGCAAAGGCTGCTCATGTTCATCACTTCATCTCCACACTTCCGGATGGATATCAGATGGTTCTAAATGAGGAGGCCAGCAATGTATCCCAAGGTCAGAAGCAGCTGTTAACCATAGCACGAGCTATTCTGGCCGATCCAAAAATTCTCATTCTGGACGAAGCCACCAGCTCCGTTGACACCAGAACCGAGATTTTGATACAAAAGGCTATGGATAGCCTAATGAAGGGAAGAACCAGCTTCATTATCGCCCATCGTTTATCCACCATCCGAGATGCTGATCTAATCCTCGTCATGAACGAGGGTGATATCGTGGAGCAGGGTACCCATACCGAGTTATTAACAAAGGGCGGCTTCTATGCCAATCTCTACAATTCTCAATTTGAAAGAACCGCATAGCTCATAGACACATTATTAAATATTTATGTTAAAGAAAGCCTCCTAAAATGTAGTATATCAAACAACTACTATTACAGGAGGCTTTCCTTATCCATTCCTATTATATTTTAGAATAACCTGATTCGCCTTTTTTCATAAGGAAGACTATTTCACTACAACAACCGGTACGGTTACATTGGCTGCGAATACCGGTGAGGTATTACCGGCGGTATCTGACAGTAAGGAACCGGCTGATACGGTTAGTGCTACGGTAGATCCTCCATAATACTTCAAAGTCTGCATATCTGCACTTCCGATATTAATGACCAGTGTATTTTCATTACTAACGGTTCCACTTGATCCATTCCAAGAGGAGTTGGTCAATTGATACGTTCTACCCAGAGCAGAATCAAAGAATGAAATCTTAGTAACATCGACCAGATCACCGGCCTTTCCTGCCCCTGTCGTAATCAGGTATAGCTTTTTATTTGCGATATCCAGTATACCTGAGGTAATTCCTGTTATAGTCGGAGCCACATAATCAACCACAAGTGTCGGATTTGCTACCTGACTTGTTACACTGTAATTACTTGAGTTATATAATCGAACCGTTACAACTCCACCGAGGGGTACTGCAGTCTGAAGCTCTGAGTTCGTCGGTGTGCCATCGGAGGTTGTAAAGGTAACAGTATTATCCGTCGGTCCAATGAATGTATCCGTAGCAACTAATTTTGAACCCACATATAATTCTGCTCTGCCTCCCGTTGCCTGCCCTGCAGTGATATTAGCCGAAGCTGTCATAAATAGAGTTGTACTATTGAGTGTATTGGATCGAACAACGCTTCCATTTGGTACCACGGATACATTGGTCGGTAAATCAAGCCCGGTGAAGCTTGTAGTAACCGGTATTGTCTGTGTCGTTGTAAATACGGCTGAGAGATTTCCTGCCTTATCACTAAGGAGAGCACCGGGTGTTATGAGAAGCTGAAGAGAATTATTGTTAAAACCGGTAAGTCCATATCGATCCGTAACTCCAATATCAATTAGTAAAGAGTTTGCATTCGCAACCACTCCCTTTGATCCGCCATTGGGATGATTCGTTAACTGATAGGTTCTTCCAATGGAATAATCATAAAGAGAAATCTTGCTAACATCAACGAGATCACCAATCGCACCGGCACCATTCACATTAATGGTCAGCTGATTACCGGATGGGTTATAGATTGCAGAGGCAAGCCCCGTAATTGTGGGTGAAACATAGTCAACAAGCAAAGTAGGATTGTTTACCGAGCTTACGGTATAATTATTGCTCGCATTATATAATCTTACGGTAACCAATCCCCCTGCCGGTACAGCTGACTGTAGCTCTGCGTTGGTAGGCGTATTATCTGAGGTGTTAAAGGTAACTTCTGTATCCGTTGCTGCGATGGAATTATCAACGGCAACTAATTTGGAGCCTACATACAGCTCAGCCCGACCTCCAGTCGCTTGACCGGCGGTTATCTTAGCGGTTGCTGCTAAGAATAGGGTAGAATTATTCAAGGTATTCGCTACCACGGCTGCTCCGACCGGCGTCAACGTAATATTCGTCGGCGGATTAAGACCGGGTACGACAATTATCTCATCATCGTCAAAATCCACTTTTTGACCCAACAGGTATGCAATATACTTAATAAGAACCGACATCTTTTTACTATCCTTTGCGGAGAATATGCCCGAGCTCTTATCAAGTACTCCGTTTACTGTTACTGTTTCATTTTTAAAGTTAATCACGATTGTTGTGCTTCCTTTGACAATGGTGATTACTGCTTTTTTCTGATCATAGTCAATCGAAGCATCCATTCCCTTCTTTACCGGATGGATTGGCAGCTTATATTTACCATACTTAATCACTGGGGAGCTCTTAATCTTATATCTTTTCTGATTTTCTTTTGTTTTCTGGTAATTGTTATGGTGATTGTTCTTATCTGCATTTTTCTTAAAAGCAAATGCAGTTTCTGTGGAAGTAAATAGAAGTACTACTAAAAGTATGAGACCTATTACCTTTTTCATATTAATTACTCCTTTCTATTACTTTTCTATGCAGGCTATTCCTATTATATCATTCGTAAAGGCCGTGGTAATTTTTGGGGTAGGTTCAAAAAAGTTTTCATCATCTATGAAATCATGATATCCCTTAGACGATTCCCATATGGAAATAGTTTCATAATTGTTGATAATCCTCATCGCAAACAACCCACTGCCATAAAATATATGAGAGGTATTCCATTCTTATCATTAGTCAGAATGAAATACCTCTCATCTTATCCTTCAAGTATCTAAATTCATTTTATCGTTTACTACTTCTGAGACCTTGCAGCTTCGATCTGTTCTGCCAAATCATTCAGATAAACCCAGCGCTCCATCTTCTCTTCCAGTTCCTTCTCAAGCTCTTCCTTAAGTTTCATAAGTTCATTCAGCTTGGAATAATTCGTTGCCGAGTCTGCAATTGCCCGATCCGTCTCCTCCATCCGTTCCTCTATCGTTGCAATCTGTTCATCGATGGTATCGAAATCCTTTTGCTCCTGATAGGTGAATTTCGGCTTGTTACTCTTCTGCTTCCAGGTCGCAATGCTGGCTGTTTTGGCATCCTCCGACCCTTGATCCGCTGCATTCCCTGTAACGGAGGGACCTCCCAATCCACCACGCAGCTCTCTTGCTTCCTTATAATCCGTAAAATTTCCTTCATATTGCTTAATTACCCCATCCTCAAAGGAAAAGATACGGGTGGCAATCTTGTCCAAAAAATATCGATCATGGGATACGGTAACCACTATTCCCGGGTATGTTTCCAGATAATCCTCCAATATAGTCAAGGTCTGGATATCCAGATCATTGGTCGGCTCATCCAGCACCAGAACATTGGGCGCCTCCATAAGAACCTTAAGCAGATACAGCCTTCTCTTCTCACCACCGGAAAGCTTTGCTATCTGGGTGTACTGCATGGACCCTATAAACAGGAAACGTTCACACATCTGTGAGGCAGTGGCCGTTCCTTCCGAGGTCTGGATATACTCCGCTGTTTCCCGAATATAATCAATTACCTTCAAACCTTCATCCATATATTCATTTTCTTGGGAAAAATATCCCAACTTAACAGTAGTTCCGGTATCAACGGTTCCGGAATCCGGAGTAACCACACCCGTCAGAATATTAAGCAATGTTGATTTTCCGCAACCATTTGGTCCAACAATCCCGATTCGATCCCCCGGCAACAGAATATAGGTAAAATCGTTAATCAGCTTCCGGTCCCCGTATGATTTACTGATTTCATTCAGCTCTATGGTTTTCTTACCCAGTCTTGCCGATAAGGCATTGATCTCCACCCTGCCGTCCGCCTCGATCACTTTACGATCCCTTAATTCTTCAAAGCGTTGTATATGGGCCTTCTGCTTCGTGGACCTTGCTCTGGCTCCCCGCTGCATCCACTCTAGCTCCGTGCGAAACAGACTCTTAGCCTTACGTTCTGTTGCCATCTGCATCTCTTCTCGCTCTGCCTTAAGCTCGAGAAACTTGGAATAATTAGCCTGATATGAGTAGATCATTCCTTTGTCCAGTTCAATGATCTTATTGGTAACCTTATCAAGAAAATAACGGTCATGGGTAACCATAATAAAGGCTCCCTTATATCGAAGCAGATATTCCTCCAGCCACTCCGCCATCTCATTATCCAAATGATTCGTAGGCTCGTCCAGCACCAGTATCTCTGCGGGTGTAAGTAGCGTACGAACTAAGGCGACTCGTTTCTTCTGTCCTCCGGATAACACCTCCGGAGAAATGGTCACATCAGGGATACCGAGCTTTTGTAACATGGCATTGGCTTCCCCCTCAAGATTGCGGTATTCTTCCTCCGCCTTCTGGTTCAGTACTACATTCTGTAGAATTGATAGCTTATTATCAAATTGCGGTGTCTGAGACAAATATCCAATTCGAACCTTCTTCCCCTTGGTTACGGTCCCGCTGTCCGGTTCCTCTAAGCCTGCAATTATTTTAAGAAGAGTGGATTTTCCGGTTCCGTTAATTCCAATGACACCGATCTTCTCACCCTCATTAATTCCTAAGGTAACACGGTCAAAGAGCATACGCTCCGTGTAGCTTTTACTCATATTTTCTATCGTTAATAAATTCATAAATCGAACCTTTCCACTTTCACTGCATATAACACCTGGAACGTCACAAAGCGTACCAATATCCCAGGACGCTTATTTCAAGGTGAAATGTATGATTATCGTATCACAGGATGCTTTAAAAGTCTATTCCTTTTAAAAACACCTTCGAATGAAAATCATTCGAA
>JAEYXC010000092.1 GCA_023428655.1 Bacillota bacterium
TACATCTCGGGAGTAACTTTCACTTCCTTAACGTATTTTCTATCTCTCATATCTTTCATAGTGTTACCCTCCTTGACCAGCAGGTATAGAGTGCAGGTTTGCGCAAGAATTTAAAGGAGCTCAGGGAAGTAGTCATCAACCTGGATGCGGTTACACCGGCAAGGAAGTTAAATACAATACCTGTGAACAATGAATATGCGAAGGATAGCATCGTTCCGGAACCGAGTACCATTAAAATAAACGCAACTATAAGCACTGTGATATTTCCATCGAAGACTGAGGTAAAGGCATTCTTATAACCGGAAGCAATTGCAGATGCAACACTCTTACCGGACTTGATCTCCTCACTAATTCTCTCAGAAATAATTACATTCGCATCAACACCCATACCGATTGACAGGATGATACCTGCAATACCTTGCAGGGTCAGGGTCATCTGCGGAATGGAAAGTGCCAGAATCTGTCCTGTCACCTGAATCGTAAGTGCGACACATGCAACAAAGCCCGGAAGTCTGTAATAGCTGATCAGGAATATGCAGATTAATGCGAATGCGATTCCACCTGCCATTAACATAACGCTAAGAGCTCCGGATCCCAAGGTCGGACTGATGGTATTATAATTCTTTGTAATCATACTGAAGGGAAGAGCACCGGAATTAATCTTATCCGCAATATCCTTTGCCTGCTCATAACCACTCATACCGGTAATCTGAGCAGAGCCACCGGAAATATGATCGTTTACCGTAGCGGATTGAATTAAGGTCTCATCCATATAGATATTGATTAGTTTACCTACCAATTTTTTGGTTGCATCGGAGAATAATTTGGTTCCTTCGTCATCAAAGTTTAAGCTTACTACATATTGATTGATGCTCTGGTCTACTACCGCTGCTGCCTTTGTAACATGCTCACCGGTCAGGAGAACATTGCCCTGTGCATCCTGGAAGGTAAGCTGAGCCGTCTCACCAAGCTCTGCAATCGCTGCCTCCGGATCAAAATCGGTCTCATCTGCTTTCCACGGAAAGCGTACGATAACATAACCGTTATCCTTATCAATGGTTACATCACGGTCCATTATGTTTTGTTGATCGAGACGAGTCTCAATTATGGTACGAGCTGCCTCCAGCTCATCTCCTGTTGGCTTTCGATCCAGACCCTCCGGCTGGAAAGCCGCATCAACACCACCGCGGATATCAATACCATAACGCATATCCGGAGCGCCTAACAATGTCAGGGGTTTATCGCCCATGGGAATCGTCAAGCCATTTATAGCCGTATATACCATAAGTATTGTTAGGATTAATACAATAAAAAATACTGGCTTATTCTTATTCATTTTTTCTGTCCTTTCCAAGTTTATTATTCTCTCTATCGATTCAAGAATACGGGTGGTGCGTGCCCACCCAGAGAATAGGCAAGTAAGGATTTTCTCCTCCTAGTGCTCTTGAAGAAGCTTAAGGGATAAATCAATAATGTTGCTATCATCAGAACCGGCTGTATGGTGGCATCCAGCAGCCTTTTTAACAGCCTCTGAAATTCTCTCAGATTTCTGTTTAGGATTGAATTTATCTTTACATCATTTAATATCTCATAATTATTTACTTCATTAATAATATAGGCATCTTCCGAAAGGGTAGTAGGAGTATATTGCTTACCGGAGGTCATCACAAGATTCGTTGTATAGGCTAAGGGGGTAATGATTAAGTGTATTAAAAGGGTGCTGCCAATCAACGATGAAATTCTTTTTATCATAGCTACCCGTCCCATATTCCGACTCATATGCATCCTCCTTTCCTTTATGAAGTCCATTGTAGCAATTACTCATAAAATACCATACAAATTAATTACGTCATGAAATAAAGTAACACAAAACAGCTAATTTGTACACTCTTTTCTTGACCGTACAGCCTAAGCAAGCTTATTATATCATAGCTTCTTCCAATTTCAAAATATTTACTGCGGATATTCAAAAAAGCTAGCTTCCTAAACTTTTTGTGAATCATGTATTAAAAAGCATTATGAGTTGTGCTTAGGGAACTGCAATCACTCATAATGCTTTCGTATATTCATTATCTGGGTCTACAGCGGAAGCAATATATTCCGCTTTTAATTTTCGTGCTGCAATTCGCACAGGTAAACCAAGCATACTCCGAGTCATCGGAGAATTCCAGTCGTTCCTCCCTGACCCAGTCGAGCAGCCTGTTGGCCGATACTTCATTCTCTTCCGCTATCTGTGCAACCGTTGCTCTGGGGTGATTTAGGATATACTCCTTTACCTGCTCCAGCTTCTTCTCTTCTTCCTGAAGCAGCTGCTTGATGACCAATCTCTTCTCTGTATTTGGTGTCTCAGAGGCAGTATCTACTAAGATCCCAACACAATTAGGGCATAACTCTGGACCATAAATATATTTGAATAGTCTCCTACAATTCTTACATACCTTAACTTCCATTTTATCTCCTGCTTCTAATTACAATCGCTCCTATGGTTCCGTCATTGTCATACTTATATTTGCTTTCGTACAATCTTATATTCATCATGGATTTGGAAATGCGGACAATGAAACGTGGAGTAGCTCATAAAACGCTCCATCTCATCCTCATCCAGATTAACTGTGCATATATAGCAATCATATTCTTCATCATATTCATAATGTCCGCAGCTCTCACAATGATTCGCTCCACTCATTGAGTACACCCCCTTTTGTATTTGATTGATATTAATAATATATCACAAAAAGCATAATCGAACAATGTTCGTTATGCTTTTTGTCCTATGCAGGAGTCTTGGGGATGCTTTATACACAAACAGCTCATTTTGATTGCAGGTTATCCACAATATATCTGCAAACTCCACAGGGTGTGTGGAAGCGACTCAGCTCCAGCTCCAAGCCCTGTCGCACAGCATATGCTATCAATCCGTTAACCCCTTCCTCCAATAATGCCTTCATCATCGGGTTATCTATGGGATTATAGCGATCCAGAATCTGATGAATTTCCTCCTCGTACACATTTCCTATGGTAAAGCAGCAGACGGATACATCTCCGTTCGCTTCGATACTAATGGTGTTTACCTGATCCAGTCTTGTACTATAGGGTGCATCCCCGCAACGATATGCCAGATTAAGCTTTGGTTCGGGAAAATATTCGGATAAATAGGTAAGTGCCTTCCCTGCAGGGTAAATATCATTCCCTCGGGCTACCGTAAGCCCTAAATCATCAAATGCGGCCAATACCTCTTTGGTTCGATGATTATAAGGATTATCATGCTCTTGTTGAACTACCCAGGCCGGTTGAAGTCGAATCGGAATCCGATTGCCTTCCTTTACCTGCCTCGCAAACTCGTAGACGGGACCCATTGGAATGGTCTCCTGATGAAAGGCATCCACGGACAATAGAATATCATTGACCTGTGCTTCCTCAAGCGCCGTCACTGCTTCCCTACTCACCTCCTGCTTATTCGTAAAGAAGCCGTTCGTAATCAGCTGTCTTTTATTAATACCACAATCAGCCGCTTCCCCTAATATTCCTCTTACTTCTTTATAATATAGAAGGGGCTCTCCACCAAAACACATCACGGAAGTAATATCATAACGTTCACTCAGCTTTGTCAACAGACCTCTCAGCTTCTCATATTCGATATATCCCTTCCTACCTAGCCTATCCCCTACGGAGCAATGCTTACAGTGTCCGCTGCACTGATGGGTGATAATAAATTCCACTCTGTTGATATCAAGATACATTTAATCCCCGATCCTCCCTCTCTTACATACAAACATTCCGTATTCCTTCGGAATATGTATGATTCCCTTCTCATCCTTCTCTGATTCAAAGATATGGTAAAGCTCTTCCCTTGTTATATTGCCAAGATAACCGATGGATGTCATGGAATAAAGATAATCCAACAGATCCTCCGTCTCGGTTACTCGAAGGGCATCCGCATAATCCCTTCGATCAACCTCTTTAAAATACTTGCCTAAGATATCAGCCCCATTCTGTAGCGTAAAGCTCCCGCTTATATCAATTCGTACACCGTAGCTGCTTAAACTCCTGGTCAGATACTGCTGTATCCCATTCTCTCCGAAGGTAGCACAATAGAAGCTGCCACTCTTCCTTAGGACACGATATACCTCCCCAAGTCCCTTCTGTAGATCCGGTACATGATATAGCATCATATTCGCTATAATCATATCGAAGCTCTCATCCTCATAAGGGATTTCTTCTATATTAATCTGCTCAAAGGACACCCTTTGATTCGAGGAGAATTTATTCCTTACGACCTCAACCATTCCCTCCGAATAATCGGATAGAATTAGTGATGCTCCCGGCTTTAAGCTTCCGATGTGATTTGTCCATAAATCACCTGTGCCGCAGCCAAGCTCCAGGATTCGCATCCCATCCTCTATTTCATATTGTTGATAAAGCCAATTCCCAAAACCCAACTGATTCACACTATACTTCTCGTGAATCGACATTCTTGTCTTTAAGTTTGTACTGCTGCTGTATTGCTCCTTCACTGCCTTTGCATCCTTCATACGATTCTCCGACATAGCTCTCTCCCATACTATCAACAAGTTCTAACTTCCTTCCAGCTTAGCAGTACTAAGGCGTCTTCATTCTATTTTACTAATCAGATTCCCCAATACCAGCTGCTCCATTCGAATCATTAGCTCACCGACCTCCGAATAACCAAATGCGCCATGGCAATCCGATCCTGTCGTAATTAGCAGACCTTGTTCCCTACACACCTTCAAGCAAAGACTTGTGATTTCTTCTGAATGGGTCGGATAATAGCACTCAATTCCGTCGAAGCCCTGTTCCAACAGCTGTAGGAGCCTGCGATAAAATCGCTCTATATCCGTCTCCCTGATGGACACACCGGGATGTGCCAGCACTGCTTTCCCACCTGCTTTGTGAATCTGCGCTATCACCTCACGAGTTGGCGGATAATCACCGCTGTCATTGGTAATTCCGTATTGATTATAGATGGTGAAGCCCTCTCGTAAGCTCTTCGTCAGACCCTTTTCGCGAAAATAATGCAGTGCCTTCCAGCCGCCCTTTCCTTTATCATAAGAAAACGCTTGGAAGTCTTCCAAAGAGATATCCTTATAGTCCTTTTCCATATCACGAATTAGTCGGATGCTGATATCATCCAAAATATCACGATTCCGCTTAACAAATGCAACAAATTCTTCATACTTGGGATCAAAGCCGTACCCCAGAACATGAATGTCAACACCCTCATCGATGGAATCAAGCTCAACACCGGATAGAAAAGAGATCCCATATTCCCGACTAAGCTCCTTAAGTTCTCCAACTGCTGTCAGTACATTGTGATCTGTGATTGCCACCAGACCTACCTGCTTCGCTGCAGCTGTCCGAATAATCTCCTCCGATGACATGGTTCCATCCGAATAATAAGAGTGTAAGTGTAAATCCACATATCGGTCCGTATTGCTCATCTCATATCAGCTCCTTACTTTTATTCTAGATGCCATAGCCGCAAATGTCATCAATGGGGCTGGCAACCTTTCTAAATCATTGAACAATGCTCAATATCATCCTTTTATTATATCACTCATCTCAATGGACGTATAATCCCAGTTAGTAATATATCTAAAGCCTCGGATATATATACTCCCACAGGCATTGATCCAGCTTCTTTACCAATGGCTCCTTCTCCATATGAGAGAGCACTGCAATCACTGCCTTCTTATCCGGCAGAACCAGACAGATCTGACCCCATTTCCCCCGTGCACAATAGGAATTATGCTTCTGCCTCCAGAAATAATAACCATAGCCCTCTTCCTTATTTTCGATTTGCTTTGCCGTTGCCTGCTCCACCCACTCACTAGAGAGGAGCTGTCTTCCACCATATGATCCTTTCTGCAGATATAGCTGACCAAATCGACTAAGCTCATTCACAGTCAGCTGCATTCCCGTAGAGCCATAATAATGTCCTTCCGGACTGTAAGCACAGTTGACGGCATGTATTTGCAACGGTTCAAATAGTCTGGGTCGCAAGTAATCCAGCACCGACATTCCCGTTGTCTTCTCCACCATAACACCTGCAAGATAGGATACAAAGTTATTATAACGGAATTTTCTCTCGCCGATATTCGGTAATGGCCTTGATAGGATATGCTGCAACCAATTATCACAGGTTAATCGCATAAAGGGATAATCCATTATTGACATGGTGAGAAGCCTCTCCACCGTGACCTTCTCAAGTTGCTCCCTTTGAAGCTGTGATATCGAACCCTTCAGCTCCTGCTCGAAATAGGGAAGAATGGAATCCGTCAATCGAAAATGACCTTCTGCAATGGCCATACCGACGGCTGTTGAGGTGATGGATTTCGTTACGGAGTATAGGTTTCTACGCTCCTCGCAACCAAAGTGATGCTCCGCCAGCTTCTCTCCGTCTTGCATAACGACAATTCCGTATACCTCCATATTATTCTCAACAATCTGAGCTATTACTTCCTTCAGCATTCGTCATCGCTCCCCCATTCCCTAATTAAGATTTTTATAATGATTTTATCTAACATTTTAGCATTATCATATCATTGGCAACCCAAAGATACAATAAAGTAATAATAACTATACGGAATTTCTATTGAAGCGATCCTTTTCCTACTTATTGACTTTGTTTTTATCACGGTTATTAGATAATGTATTCAGAAATACCAGCTTCGTAGATTATATGCGAAGTAAGCTATATAAGAAGGATGGGTTGCAACGAATTAATTACGTTTGCAGCCCATCCTTCTTTATCTTTATTAATCCATATTACTTTCTTGTTAGCTCAAAATAGGTTCCGCCACCCACTACGATCAGAGTGTTTTCATCCTTAACCAGGAAGGTACATCCATTTCCCTGTGCATCTCTGGCTGAGACCTCCGTCACTTTATCTCCGGATAGCCCAAGTAGATCAAAGCTCATACGATAATAGCTCAAAAAATCACTATCGCTATAATCAGTGGCCGTATAAGTGGGTGCCTTGGCAATATTGTCAAGATCGGAGATCTTATCCCCAAAACAGGTGACCTTATCTGCAGAGAAGTTCATTTCTTTCCCGATTAATCCCTCTGCATCCTCTTTACTATAGGTTCCTCCTTGGCCAAAAGCTAATACCCGGCTGATGATCCATTTACCATTATAGTTTACCTGACCCGCTCCCTCAGAATCCGATATAAGGAACGGCTCCTCCTCCGCAATCGGGACCAACTCGGATGGAGTATCAATCTCCGACTCTTCCAGAACAGCTTCATGATTGTCTGAATCTATGATGGAATTATTCTCATCGGAATCCGTAGTATCCGGCTGTTGATCTTGATCCGTAGAATCTGACTGTTCACCTTGATCCGTAGTATCGGGCTGTTGATCTTGGTCCGTAGCATCCGGTAGCATTGGAGTTGGTGTTAGTGTACTCTCGGTATTATCTTCATTGGTGACAGGAGCGGTCTTATCCGAATCTTTTAAGCTGCAACCCGTCAACGTGACCAAACCAATCGCCAGTATTAGGGCAAGGGTTACTATGGTATTGGTCCACCGGTATCTCTTAAACTGTTTAATCATTAAAATTCTCCTTCGGTAGCTCGACTTATGTTTGCCTATTGTGGCTGTCACAGGAATAAATCTGGAATCAGCATGTAGCCTTAATAGCTTTAAAATAGTACTTCCGTATTCCTGATGCTGATCTTCACCAAAGTATTTTAATACCTCAGCATCACAGGATATCTCACAATCCTCATGGATCTTGAAGATCGCATACCACAATAGGGGTTGAAAGAAATAAATAATCTGTAGGAGCATTAGCAGCCAATTAACCACTATGTCCTTTCTTTTGTAATGGGTCAGTTCATGTAGAAAGATATATCTGAGCTCCTGGTCCGACAATTTCATCATATGCTCCTCAGACAGGAGAATTCTGGTGCGAATTGCATTATAGAGGGAAGGTGTTCTGGTAATGGGTGAAGTATACAAGGAGATTGATCCCTTTATCCCAAGTACCCTCTTACATTCCAAAAATATCTCTTCGATTCTGGAGTTGGTTAGCCTGCGATAGTACCTACGAAGCCGGATTGAAAAGGCGATATTAGCATAAATGGTAAACCCACCGATTACAATTACACCTCCCAGCCACAAAAGGGCTAATACTGCCTGATAACTCAGCTTCTTTGTTGAAGTATGTGGCTGATTTGTCGAGCCCATACTCAGTTCTTCCTCCTTGTCACTATTGACCAGATTACCCTTTGGTATTGGTAACGCTTCTGCACGAATCGTCCTGTTATTCGGGCCGTAAAGAATCGTCTCCCCAACCTGCTCCACCAGAAAGCCACTCCTCTCCGTAGCCGCATAGACTAAATTAAATATACTGAAGGAGCTCTCCGGTTGGAATGGTACCAGCAACCGAAGGATGAGAAGAGCCCATATATAATAATGCCATCTAGGACTGATGACCTTATGAAACAGCTTTTTTAACAGAAGAATTACTAGACATGGAATGCTGGCAATAACACCAAGATATAGGACCTCCTGGAAAATACTTATTAACTGATTCATCGGCAATTACCTACTTTTCTTAGCTTTCAGGAGATTCTCCAATTCTTCAATATCCTGATCGGTCAGCTTGTCATCCTCAATAAAATTGGACAGAAGCAGATTGACCGAACCGTTAAAGCATTTCTCAAGAAAGGTCTTTGTCTCCTCTCTGACACACTGTGCTTCGGAAACCGCCGCAGAATATAGATAATACTGATTCTCCTTCTTCGCTGTAATGACACCCTTTGTTACCAATCTACGAATTAGTGTATGAATGGTCTTCGGATTCCAACCAGTCTCTCCTTCCAGTTCATCAACAATCTCACTACCAAGCTTTGGTGACCTCCGCCATAACACCTTCATAATTTTCCACTCTGCATCCGTTATATTATTCATAATATCTCCCTTCACCGTATTACATATGTAGTACTACATATGCTTATATTACATTTGTAATACGGCGTTGTCAAGAAAAATGTTTATTTCTAAATAAACATTTCTCGCTGACGTAGTTCGATGAAACTTCAAGCAACTATCCTCTCAAGGAATCGCTTCCTACTGCCCAAACAGTAGGTGTATTAATAATAAGAGTAACAGCATCCCAATCCGATAACTCTCTTCATGAAAGAGCTTATCTGCTACAGAATGATGTTACTCTGATAAAAATCAATAATTCAAATCAAATACAATCTCATAATTATTCAGCGGATTCTATCAAATGCTGCCTACCGATAAAACGTGTTGGCCAGAATTCATACAGATACAAGGAGGTAATCATCCCTGTGAAGGCATGAAATTCCTCCATCACAACAGGCAGAGCCTTGTATACTTTCTCCGGCTGCTCAATCAGCATCGTTGTGTGAGGCGTCCAGCCAATGCTATCACCAAAGCTCTCCTTCAGTTCCAAAAGCTTTCGATTCGGATCCGGTGCAACGAATAAAACCTTTGAACCCCCAAATATCCCGACATGGTTAAAGGTAATCGGGAAAGCCCTCGTCCCGTGTGCCACCTTAAAGACCAGATCCTTTAGTTCCTCCTCCCGCTCCACTGCAAAGGTTCCAAGCGTAATATGCTGCGGAAGATTCTTCGTATGCTCACCAATGTAACCTCGATCATAAAGCTTCTGTTGTAACCCTGCTAGGTACTTCTCACTGGCCTCATCATAGCCTGCCATGACACATAGAAATTTCTTCTCCATAGCCTCTCCTACCTATCTAAGCATATTTTGTTGGGTATCAAGGGGTAATATATTTTTACTGCTATTTCCCATTCTCTTTGATTCTACCCGTACGGTAGGCTTCGATTAGCTTCTCCAGATCACGGATGGAGGCTTTGAGCTCTACACCGATATCCGTATCTCCTACATGCTTTCTTAAGCCCTCATTTTCTACTACCATCGTTGTAGACACAATATCCAGCTCCTCACGAATTGCCTTCTCCGTACTCTCAAAGGGGCTATGAGAAACCAGCTGCAGTCCATAGGAATTATTAATCAAAGTATATCCTGCTATTCCGGTCTTTTTCTGATAGGCTCTGGAGAAACCGCCATCGATTACAAGCAATTTGCCATTTGCTTTAATCGGACTCTCTCCCTTCTTCGTAATCACAGGGACATGACCATTCACGATATGGGATTGATTAAAATCCAGTCCGAATTCCTGTAAAATCATATGACATACCCTTTCATCGTTAATTAACTTATAATAGGGATTTTTATTTTCCAAATGGGTTTCTTCTGCTTCAATAAAGTACCGCTCAAAGGTGGCCATCTTTTCTTTTCCAAACAAGGGCGATAGAGGACCCGTCCATAAATACCACATGATGTCCGATGCAAGCTTTTGCTTCACACTGTCATTTGTATTCAAATATCCCTCTCTGACCAGTGTATCAAATCGATCCAACAAAGCCTTTCCACTGTATTCCATCC
>JAEYXC010000133.1 GCA_023428655.1 Bacillota bacterium
GAGATTGCCAAGGCTTTAAAGCTACCCGTAGCCAATAAGCCGGATAGCCAGGAAATCTGCTTTGTTCCCGATAATAATTATGCCGGTTTTATCACTGATTATCTGGAGGATAAGAAGAGAGAGGCAGTTGTGACAGGAAAGGTTGAGGTGAGTGGTTATAATGGCCTGATACCGGGGAATTACGTGAACACAGCCGGTGAAGTTATCGGTAAGCATCAGGGCCTAATCCATTATACAATCGGACAGAGAAAAGGACTTGGAATTGCCATGGGGCAGCCCGTCTTTGTGGTAGAGTTAAGACCGGAGACCAATGAAGTGGTGCTTGGAAATGGGAATGAAGTGTTTTCGGATCGTTTGATTGCTAATCACTTGAACTTTATGTCCATCGAGGATCTGGAGGGAGAGCTGGTCGTAGAGGCAAAAATACGATATAGTCATAAGGGTGCACGCTGTACCATCAAAAAGACCGGACCGGACGAGCTTCTCTGTATCTTTGAGGAGCCTCAGAGAGCCATCACACCCGGGCAGGCAGTTGTATTCTATGACGGAGATTATGTGGTAGGCGGCGGTACGATTATTAAATAGATATTCCAATTAATAAGAAGGTTAATTGATATGAAGACTAACAGGAAATTAAGACCAACAGGAAACTAAGCCATCAGGAAATTCAGGTTAACAGGAAACGAAGGTCAACAGGATAAGAAGCTTAACCGGATAGAAGAATGACTTGATAATCGATAGAGCTTTTAATAAAAAGGCAAGGATAGCATACATTCCATATATAAGGATTGTCGGACAGATATGTCCGGCAATCGAGGTGTGGAAATGTGTATATCCTTGCCTTAATTACTTTTGTATGTGGATTTCTTGGCTGAAATTAAAATGAGCTGATTGGCTATAGCTTTTCAAAGGTAGGCTTTCCACCCACAAAGGTGGTATAATAAGTATATCCCAGCCCCTTAAGCAGATCGGGTACCAAATGAAAGTCATAACACAGATGCTCCGGTTTGTGGGCATCGGAGCCTACGGTGATGATTTCACCGCCCAGCTCAAGGTATCGCTTCAGAATGGCTGCCTTTGGGTGGGCATAACCAAGTCCGTACTTATACCCCGAGGTATTGATCTCAATCCCCTTACCGTAATGAATTATGGTCTTTAGAGCTTCATCCAGCAGATCGGCATAATCCTCATAGGAATAATCCGCTTTCCTTCCGTCCTCTGTCGGTACATATCGGATAATATAGTCCAGATGACCATAGCAGTTAAAGTAATCTCCAAAAAGCTTGCAATGATCGATAATGGATTGAAAATAAGCTCTTAAGGTATCCTCCTTCGTTCTGTGCTCCCAAAATTCGGGTAAGTAGGGGTCGACATAATCGAGAACATGGGTGGAACCGATTGCATAATCAAAGGAATATTTCTTTCGTAAGGTATGATAATATTCAATCACATGGGGCATGGGCTGGAGCCCTAACTCAACCCCGGTGAGTATCTCAATCTGCTTGGAGTATCGTTCCTTCAACTGTTGTAATTTGGATACATAGGCCTCGGGATCGAAGACAAAGGTGATATCCCCTTTATGTGGATAGTCATAATCCATATGGTCTGTAAAACAAAGCTTTTGTAATCCTAATTGTATGGCACGTTCAATCATCTCCTCCATCGGTGCCTGCGAATCGCTGGAGAAGCTGGAGTGTACATGGTAATCTGCTTTAATCATGGTGTCTCTCCTTATCTATACGGTAACATATCTTTCCTCTAACAAATTCCATATCTGAAATTTATAATTGTTGAATTCCTGTGATATCCGTTGTCGCGAGCATGGAATAATTCGTGTAATATACAACAAAGCCCGGCTTTCCGCCTCCCGGTTTCTTGACATTCTTCTTAAGAGTATAATCAATCTCAACCTTATCGGCATCTCGTGAACCGGAGTAGTAAGCGGCCAATCGGGCAGCCTCCTCAAAGGTACGATCCGGTAGCTCGTTGCCGCCGGACTTGACAATCACATGGGAGCCGGCTTGCTTCTTGGCATGGAACCACCAATCACCGCCCTCGGCAAACTGGAAGGTTAATTCATCGTTCTGATAATTGTTCTTTCCAACATACATGTGATAGCCATCCGAGGAAAGAAAATGCAAGGGCTTGCTCTTGCTATTGGTCTTCTTTACATTCACCTTCTTCTCCAGCTTTCTGCTGCCACTGGTGAAGCGTCGTCTTATATACCCATACTCCGTAAGCTCATGCTTTAGGGCGGTCAGATCATCCTCCTCTGTAGCAATATCAAGGGCGGTCTTAATCGATTCTAGATGTGTCAGCTCCTCCCTCGTGTCCGATAGCTGGGTGGTAAGGGCATCGAAGGTTCGTTTTAGCTTGTTATACTTCTCAAAATATTGCTTTGCATTTTCCGTCGGAGTAATGGTTGGATCAAGGGGGATACTGATTTCCTGATTATCATAATAATTAATTGTATTCAATACCTTTGCACCCGGCTCCAGACCATAGCCATAGGTATTGATTAGTTCGCCGTAGATTTTATATTTATCCCTTTTCTCCGTATCCTGAAGCTGCTTCAGCTGAAGATCATACTTTTTGCCGGCGCGATCAAGGGCATTTGATACAATCTTACGAAGATCAGCCGATTTTTGCCGGATTCGAGCAACCGAGTTTTTTGTGGCATAGAAGGCTTCCAACAATGCTGAGATAC
>JAEYXC010000137.1 GCA_023428655.1 Bacillota bacterium
AACCTTACCCATAGCGTTGATGCGTTGTTCAACATCCTCTGTGATAAAGGTATCTCTTATTGCTCCCTTCGGAATAGAAACCAGAATATTCATGTGCGCTCCTCCTATGGCAATGTCCTTATTAGCCCTTCACCGATCCTAACATAATTCCCTTTGCGAAATACTTTTGTACAAAAGGATAGATCAACAATACCGGAACCATTGAAATGAAGATCGTAGCATTTTTAAGAGCCTCCGGAGTCATTTTGGATGCGGTCATCAGATTCGGATTACCTGCCGTATTATCAATCAGCATATCTCTTAATATTACCTGAAGAGGTAGTTTGTCTAAATCATTCAGATATATCAAAGGTAAGAAATAACTATTCCAATGTCCCATAAAGTAGAATAAAGCAAGGGATGCCAGTGCCGGCTTCGATAACGGGATAATAATTTGGAATAAAATTCTGTATTCGGATGCCCCATCCACGATTGCCGCTTCATACAAGCTGGGGGAGATGGATTCATAGAAGCTCTTTAATATGAAAAGCTGCGTTGTCCATATGGCATTGGGGATAACTAAAGCCCACATACTATTAATTAATCCAAGCTTCTGTACAATAATGAAGGTAGGAATCATTCCACCACTAAAGAACATGGTGATCGCAATCGCTGTGACAAAGAACTTTCTACCGAAAAAATTCTTCTTTGCAAGGGGATATGCACCCATGGCCGTCATCAACAGGTTAACAAAGGTTCCTACTGCTGTGTATAACACTGTATTGAGATAAGATCTCGGTATTCTGTTATCCTCTAATATCATCTTATAAGCATCTAAATTAAAACCCTTCGGGTAAAAAGTGATTTTATTTTGTACGATATAGATGGTGTCACTAAAGGATACGGAAATAACATAAACGATTGGATAAAGTATTATCACACCCACAATTAGCATTGCGAAACCGTTTATAATATCAAACAAGGATATTTTCTTTTTCATGTATGTGCCCTCCTGTTACCATAAGCTTTGATCCGTTAATTTTTTGCTCATTTTATTTGAAATCAAAAGTAAGGATAATGCCACGAAGGATTCAAAAAGCCCTACTGCTGCAGCATAACTGTAATTTGATTCCAACAACCCTTTTCTATAGACATAGGTTGAAAATACGTCGGCAACTTTGTATGTAGTCGGAGTATAAAGGAGTAAAACCTTTTCATATCCAATACTGAACATGCTTCCGGACTTAAGGATAAACATAGTAGCAATGGTCGGTAATATACTCGGAAGGGTGATATACCATATGGCTCGTAATCTACCGCAGCCATCTACACGAGCCGCTTCATATAAGGCCGGGTCCACACCGGCGATTGCTGCCAGATATATAATGGCACTATAGCCCATGGTGCTCCAAATTTCCGAAGCGATAAATATGGTTCGAAACCATTCCGGCTCCACAATAAAATACTTCGCCTCAAACCCAAGCGCTTGAATTATTGTATTAATAATTCCCCGGCTCGGCGAAAGAAAGTCAATTACCATACTACTTACGATAACAACGGATAAAAAGGAAGGCAAAAAGCTTAAGGTTTGTATTGTCTTTTTAAATTTTGCATTTCGAATCTCATTTAAGAAGATTGAGAAAATAATCGGGAATGGAAACGTCCAGAGTAACGTATACAATCCTAGTAAAAATGTATTTTTAAATAGTAATAAAAAATCAGGACCGCTAAAGAACTTAATAAAGTGCTTTAACCCCACAAAGGGACTTTTAAAGTAACCAAGAAAAATTCCATAATCCTGAAATGACATCACTAATCCAAACATCGGCCCATAACGGAAGATTGCATAAAATAAAGCACAGGGCAAGAATATGATTAGAAGCTGTCTGTCTCTTTGTATATGGCGAAGGGTTCTCTTAAATTTCGAGCCATTCTTTTCTTGCTTTAATACCGTTTTTGAAGAAACTTTACCCATACTTCATACCTCATTCTACATTTTTGTGTTTTTTGGTAGGAAAGAACTAAGAGAAAAGTATATACTCGAAAGTATAAGAACTTTTAAGTATGAATACTTTTCTCTCAATTCCTAAATTAATTATCCTTAATTGGCATTAAATCTTGACTGTGCAGTATTATAGATCTCTTCCAGCTTTGATGCATTTAACTTCTGTGCATTATTTAACCATTCATTCCACTGTGCGTCCCCAAAATTCTTATCAAGAACGTATTGCACTGCGAATTCAACACCTGTTTTTTGTAAAGCAGTTGTAAGTTCAACCATTTCAGATGTTTCATCATCCGTAAACTTCAGCTGAGGATCAATTGCTTCATAATTCATGTTCTTATTAATCTTATCCTGTGCTTCCTGCTCTTTTTCTGTGTAGTTAAAGTAAGTACTTCTTGGATCAACCTTCAGATACATACCTTCAATCCAAGCGCCATATCTTTCTTCCAGGGTGGTAATTTCGATTTTTTCCACATCAGTAATGTTAGGATAGGTTACTTTACCGTCAGCATCTAATGTATAATGCTCACCTTCAATACCTAAGGTGATAAGCTCACTACCGGAGGGGCTTGTCAGATAATCAAGAAGCTTAAGAGCAACCTCTTCATTCTTACCCTTTGCAATTGCTGTACCAAAGTTTAATACTTTGGATAAGCTACGAACATTGCCTGTAGGTCCTACCGGATTTGCGTATCTTAAATCATAGCTGGGGATCGCATCCTTAACCTGCTCATAGAACATATCGAGTCTTCCAATCCAGTCAAAGGTAACAAATGCTCCATTTTCGGAAGTCATCTTTGCGGTCCAGGATGCTGCCGTATCGGTTACAAACTCAGGATCCAATAAGCCCTCATTATAAAGCTTTTTCATAAAATCAATCATTTCTTTAAATTGAGGTTGAATGGTAGCCAGCTTCCAGGTGGTGGATGTCTCATCATAAATCATCGGGTAGCTCTCTCCACTAATACCCCAGCCATAAGCCCAATCCTTAAAAATTCCGTCCTGTGTTTTTGATACAATCGGTGTTGAATTAGGATAAAGCTCTTTTAATTGCTTCATTGCCTGATAAAACTCATCGGTATTGGTCCATTCCTTAATACCATGCTGATCAAAGATATCCTTACGATACATAAAGCCCTGGTTTACATCTCTGCTCAAGCCATATACGGGCCAGGTGTAGATATTGTTTTTGTCATCGGAATAGGATTTCATAACCCAATTATTTTGATCATCATCTACATAGAGACTCTTAAAATTAGGAAGCTTATCCAGATATTCGTTAATTGCAACAAAGGCGCCTTGTCCACCAAGCTTATTTACTTCAGAATAAGTACTTCCTGTAATAATGTCCGGTAGACTTCCGGATGCCAAGGTGATATTCAGCTTGTCCGCATAGCTTGCTGCAGGATAGCTCAGAATATCAAGCTTAACACCTGTTCTTTTTTCTATTTCTTTAATTACGTCCTTGTCATTTAATCCCTGTACCGTGCTTTGAAGCATCCAGGTGATTGTTGTTGGCTTATCTACTAATGGAAGCTTAAGTCCGCCTGTATCCCCATATAGGTTGTCTTCCGCCCCTGCCTCTGCAGGCTCTGTTGCATCCGCAGCCACATCCGTCTTAGGAGCTTCGGTCGGATTTGATGTACCTGTTTCTGTTCCTTTGTTATTACCACAGCCCGTTAACAATCCGGCTACCATGGCAACAACTAAAATGCTCGAAATCAATCGCTTTTTCATAAAAAATACCTCCTTTTTTTGATAAGCACATACTAGCATGAGGAATTTATAAAGTATATAAAGCAAATTCTTATACTTTACCTTTATACACCTTGTAAACATAAATTCATGAAAACCCCTTTATTTATAGGCTTTTCGCCCGTGTAGAAAAAGATAAATGTGTAGAAAATAATAAAGTCCAATTAAATTTGTTATTGTTGACATCGGTCCGACAGGGTGCTAATATAGCTTGAAAATTACCTCACGGGAAGGACGGGATCGTATGATCAAAATTGGGTTACTTGGTTCTGACAGCAGTCACGCATTAGCATTTGCAAAATTATGTAATATATCAGATGCAGCTACAGGGGAATATGCCTTTCCGGATATTCGAATTACAACAATATATGGGCATGATGAGCTTCAGACCAAAAACGTGGCTATGGAGGGACGGATCGAAACAATTGCAGCTACTCCTGATGAATTATTCGAGACAGTGGATGCTGTTATGATCTTATTTCGTGATGGGAACCTACATGCTCCCTATGCATTGCCGTTTATAAAAGCGAACATTCCGGTATGGATTGACAAGCCCTTCACGGTAAATATATCGGATGCAAATACCCTTCTATCCGAAGCTGACCGTCACAACAGTCTACTTACCGGTGGGTCCACCTGCAAATACAGCCATGATGTTACCAGTCTGGCCCAAATAATCGACAAAGGAGCATTGGGCAATATTACATCCGGATATCTGAACTTCCCGGGAGATATGAACAGCCCTTATAACGGATTACATTTCTACGGACCACACATAGCCGAAATGCTTTTCACGATTTTCGGCTACGACCTTGAATCCGTCACCGCTACCCTACATAATTCGGATATCATATGCGTAGCGAATTATGAGAAGCTGAGTGTTGTTCTTAATTTCACAAATACGATCGCAGATAGTCACTGTTTAATCCATGGGGATAAAAAAAGCCATGCAAGCACGATCAATATTGATGCTTCTACATACAAGCTCGGCTTTGAGAAATTTGTAGAGATGATAAAGACAGGCAAAAGACCAATTTCGCTGCATAAATTAATAGCTCCAACCCTTCTACTTACTGCAATCTTAGAATCCCTTCATACAGGAAGCAAGGTCTACCTGGATAAATATATTAAGAAACTTCAATAAAAGTATCCTTATAAACCCACTCGTGTTATGAGCAAAAAATGCCCCAGAATAAAGACTTATTTGACCTGTCCTTATTCTGAGGCATATCTTTTTATTAATTAGTAACCGTAATCGATTATTTCCGGTGTCTATAATTAGTCCTCATAAAGATATACTCCGTCGCCCGTTCCAATCTTCTTACCCTTCAAAAGCCAATCCGCATATGCTCTTTGTATTGACGTATTTCTCGGCAAATCGATGGGCTCCTTTTCCCAATCCTTATAGAAGACTCTCCATAAATCCGATTTTTTCTCACTAACCTCGGAGGATGTAATATCAAAGAAGGACATAAATTTTAATATATTGGAATTAGGAGGTAAGAACTCCCGATGCTCCGGATAGAGAAGCCAGGAATGACATACGAAGGTTACCGGTCCATCCTTGAAGCGATCCTTAAAATAAAGAGCTGCTTTTTGAAAGGATGCCTTGCAATCCTCATAAAGTAAGGGTCCAAGGGAAGGAATATGTACATTCAACACCATATCACCTTGCTTTATATGGTGGTTGCCCTTGGTATATTCTCCTTGATAAGGGATTAATTCGTATTGCAGACGTCCTAATGCGATTAAGCTTAGATTAAACAGGTCGATCTCCCACCAGCCTACATTCGTCCCCCATATCCCATCAAACTCTTTACATTCCATCAGTTTCGCCCTTAAATCCGACATGGAATCAATAAAAGTATCATGTGAAATATTCTTCTCTTCATATAATTCTCTGGTATAAACGGATAGGACTATTAAATATAGCATATGGACAGAATAGTTATGTACCCCTGTGAGCTGACCAATTTCATCCAGCTCAGCAAAGATTTCTTTCTGCCTATTCTTACTACTGTCCTTTTTAAAGCGTTCCACTAATCCATGAAAGCGTTCCAAACAGCTTTCGTTTTGACTTAGTTTTTCATAATTTTGTTGTAAATCCTTAATTGCCTCTTGTGGAAAACGTATTTCATTGCAAAATGTCTCGATGTAATTCAGCATGGATTTTGTTTCACTTTCTCTTTGTGATTAATATTTTAATAAATTTTAACTATATAGGTTGATTTTATCACAATCCATCCCCCCTGTCGAGGTATAACCTCCTCATCACTGCATCTTGAAAATAAAGATTTTTAATTCCACTCCTTTTTATTCTACGGAACTCCATAATACAAAACTGGAAGAAACACTTCTGGGTGTTCCTTCCAGTTTCATACATCATTTATCTAAAGAAAGCGCAAAGTTTTATAACTCAAATTTATTCGAAATGCCATATCTTTTCATATGCCGCCATAATGTCGTTTTGCTTATACCAAGCTCCTGGGCGACAAGCGTTCTGTTTCCGTCGTGCTTTTTGAGTGTCTCCGTGATCAGCAAGGCTTCCGGATCCTTATAAACAATTATTTTCTCTCTACTGTTCTGTTGATGAATAATTGGATACAGCTCACCCAGTAAGTACTTGATAAATACCTCATCCAAGGATCTGTGAGTTGCAGATAATATCATTCTGTCACAAAAGCTTTCCAATTGAATTAAGTTACCGTACCATGGATATTCCATCAATATCTTTTTCGCGCCAGCGGTGAGTACATGGTATCTGGAATAAATATCACAATATAAAGACACATAGGTATCAATGAGTTTGTCCAAGTCCTCCGGACGGTTACGGAGAGGCTCAACATCAATGGTTAATCCACTTAAAAGATAATATAAATCCTCACGGAACAGTCCCTGCTGAACTAATGAGCTTAACTTTTTTGTAGTAGTGGCAATTATCCTGACATCAATACTCATTGTCTTTTCAATTTCATTTCTAATCAAGGATTTATATCGTATCATTTTATACAGGCTATATTGACTATGTTCACTTAATTTATCTATTTCACTGATTAGTACAGTACCATGATTTGCAGATACAAAGGCACCTTGCGTCTTTTTGACCCCTTCCTCATTCTGTTCGGAGCCAAATAATATTTCACTTTGCATATCATCTTTAATTCCAAAGCAGTTAACTGTGATATACGGTCCATTTTTAGATAAACTGTTATTATGAATCGCTTGGGCAAATAATTCCTTCTCAGTCCCTATTTCTCCGCAGATTAAGACAGGACTCTTCGATTGTGCATATACCTTTGCCAGTGCTATACTTTCCTGCATTTCCTTCGAGGAGTGAGGGATATCATTAAAGTTTCCCATGGCGACATAACCATATAAATATCGCTCACGCATTATTTCTGTTTCGAGCTGTTTCAATTTCTTTATCTTTTGACAGGTTATTATAGCTCCATCAATTTTATCATCCACCTTGATCGGCGCAACAATAACAACCAAAGCATTATTATTTATATTAATAAAAGAAGAGTAGATTTCACTTCCAACCTGCAATATTTTCTCTACGTTTTCTGCGGATATCTCGGTAATAACCTCCACGACAGGCTTTCCTACCACCTCTGCTGAGTTCTTATTCAATATTTCTTCCATAATACGATTGATAATAACAATATTGCCCTGCTGATTAATCTTCGCCATACCGCTAAAGGAGTAATCAAGGAGCGTCTCCAACTGAGCCACATCCCGCTTCTCATTTTCGACTGCAAATTGTAGCTTATCAGCCACTTTAAATGCTTCACGGATAGAATCCTCTGTGGAGGATAAGAACAAGGATGGAATGCCGGCATTGGAGGCTGCCATAATTGCAGTGTCGCCTCCTATAATAATATCAAGATTATCATTGATTGCCTGCTGTATGGCATTGTGAAGCTCTTCCGCATCGGGTACAAGATATGTACGCAATTCAATATTATAGATTTGATTAAAGTATGTCATGTCACAGAACATATTGCTAAAGCCAACAACACCGATTACCGGCCTCTTTTTATTAATTATTTTTTTGGCTTTAGTAATTAGAAGGCCCATCTCTTGGCCCGTCAAGGCAATTTCAACCACAGGAATATTCGTATAATGCTTAATCAAAGAGGCTTGGTATCCTCTTGCTATAATTATATTGGTTCCTCTCGCCAAAGCACTTCTGGCTTCACTGACAGAATCCGCGGTATTGATCACCTTTAATTCCTTAATGTTATAGCCTTCTGCCTGTAATATATTATGTGCCTGATGAAGCATCTCTTCTCTAGGTACAAACAGCGAAATATCTGCCATAAAACACTTCTCCTTTAATTATATATATACCGGTTTCATAAATAACGTTTTTAATTTTATATAAGCGAATCCCTTAATCCTATAATAATACTATACTATATTTTAATTGAATTGACTAATATTTTAGTGTTATTCACACTCCTTATCTAGTTCCGGAATGAACAGAAACTTTCGAACAACAAATAACACAGCAATGGATGCTACTCCAAGAAAATTTTCATAAACGGTAGGATGCTCGACAATTAACTGCCTGGCAATTGCAAAAAGCAATACCTCAATTACTGTGTTAACATTATATTTGAATAACATTTTGAGAAATTCTATACCGATGATTATATTAAATGCAATGGACAAGAAATTCTGAAAAGCATTTTTATCCAGTTTATTTAACATCAAAATCTTCAGACCGTCGATCAGACTAACCATGGAAATAAGAATGGCAATAAAAATGAATATGCTTATGATTATTTCCAGTACTTTTGTGATTTTAAATATTTTATCGCTTATTAAAATCCCCCCTAATACAAGATGAACTAAAAAGAACTCCTTTGCCGTAAACATATATAATAAGATATATCATCGGAAAACGTCTCCTTTATTAAGAGATATTTTCCAACAATATATCTTATTCTGTCAGAAGACTAAAAGCTATGCTTTTACAGCTTGTTTTTTACTTTTCCAGTTATCATAAAATGCATAAGCGAGAGATATCGCGATTAATGCCCAGATAACAAGGCCGATGGGTCTTGAGAAAAATACACCCAAGCTTCCGCCGGAGCCCTTTAAGGAATCAATGAAATACTTTTCCAGGTCACGTCCTAATATGAAACCGATGAGGTAAGGAGTTGCAGGTAAACCAATTTTCATAAAGATATAACCTAACAAACCAAAGAATAATAATGACCATACATCGAACATGTTGCCATTTCTGGAAGCATAAGCACCAACGACACACATAACAAGAACCACCGGATATAATCGATTCTTAGGGATCTTGATGATGTTAGCAATATACTTTACCGGATAGAACATCATTACAAACATTATGATATTACAAATCAGTAAAGCAAAGAGTATCGTGTTCCATATGTCTGGATTCTGACTGATAAATAAAGGTCCCACCTGGATACCCTGAAGCATAAATGCCCCAATGAGTACCGCTGTTGTACTGTCGCCTGGAATACCAAGGGAGAGAAGAGGAACCAAAGCACCACCTGTCAAACCATTATTGGAGGTCTCACTTGCCACAAGACCTTCTACGGCACCGGTTCCGAGCTTCTCCGGATTTTTTGACCAGCTCTTTGCCTGAGAATAAGATAATAAGGATGCCGCACTACCACCTACTCCCGGCAAAATCCCAACAAAGGTACCAATAGAGGCAGAACGGATCAAATTGATGAACTGACCTTTAAAATCTTTAAAGCTAAACTTAACGGTCTCCTTCGCCTTCAAATCCGTTATATTCATAATGGCCTTCTTCATTCCAAGCTCCGCTTCCTCAAACATCTGGGATATGGCGAATAGACCGATCAGAACCGGAAGCAAATCGAAACCACTATATAAATCCATCTTTAAGAAATCCGGTACCAACCTAATCTTCTGATTGTCATTAAAGGTTCCGATCAGTGCAGTTAGAACACCAAAAAATCCCGCAAATATACCTTTCGTCATATTACCTTTGGACAATGCAGCAATAATTGTCATGGCAAAGAGGATGATTAAGAATTTCTCAACGGAGGAGAACTTAATTGCTACGCTTGCCAGAGGAGGTGTAAATAATGACAGCACCACCAAACTAAAGATACCACCGAACAAAGAAGCTGTAATTCCAATTCTTAATGCACGAACACCTTCTCCGCGCTTAGCCATCGGATGCCCATCAAAGCCGGTGGTAATGGAGGAGGGGGTACCCGGAATGTTAATTAAAATTGCAGGTACCAGACCCCCACTAATCCCTCCGATATAGAGCCCCATTAATAAAAATAAGGATGTTGTCAAGTCATACGCATAGGTCAGCGGCAGGAATATAGCCACTGCCATTGTTGCCGTCATACCGGGAAGGGCTCCAAATATGATACCTACGAACACACCGAGAATGGCAACCATCAATTGTAGTACACCAAATTCTATCATTTTATCACCTTTCCTTTCTACGGTAATGTAACATTAAATACATAGCCAAATAAGAACCACAAAACAAATGAAGCTATGACTGAGATCAGTAAAGAAAAGAATAAGGACTTCTTATTCTTCGTTCCTGCATATAACACATTAAATAATGTTATGAATATGATACTTCCAAATAGAAAACCTAGTATTTCCAATGACATAATATAAAGTATAAACAGGATAATAGATCCCCAGAATTTGATCTTATCATAATTTTCTTCAAAGAATTTCTTATTCTTAATATTAATAAAGGGCCTATTTTCTTTCTTCGCCTTTATCAAGGCTTGTATGATTAAAACAATCGACAGAATGATCAATATTCCAATGACTATCTTTGGAAATACAAGATGAGACTGGGAGTGGATTATTTTAACCTTAAATAAATCAGCCATTTCTTATCCCCCTTCTAAGGAAAGCAACACTTTCTATTCTCAAGCGAAATGGGGATCCTATCAGCTAAGATCCCTCACTTCTTGAAAGATACATTAAACAAATATTACTGAACGGTTAAGTCGTCCAAATTCGGAGACGCTTTAATTAACGCATCCAAGCTATCTCTCTTCTCATAGATATAAGTCTTTGCTTCAGCTGACGGTAAATACGCTGAAACATAGGTTAAATCTGTCATCTCCTTGATGAACTCCGGATTCTCGGAGATTGCCTTAGCTGCTGCATCAATCTCTTCCACTAACTCCTGAGGACAATCCTTAGGAAGATAAACAATAAAGTCCTTAGAGAATACAAATGGTTCTCCGTTTACGGTTATTCCCTGCTCTGCATAGGATTGTACATCAGCACCTTCAATCTTATCAAGAAGACCTAAGAATTTCATTTTTAACTGAGCCTCAACACCTTCCTCTGTATATTGTAATAATGAGGAATAATCGGCAAAGATAACGTCTGTATTACCATCCCATAACATCTGGCTCTTCTCTGCAGTTGATCCACCAACTACAACAACAAACTGATCTGCCACTGCCTGTCCAAATGTCTCAACAACCCATGCATAATAAGCATCAAATGCGATCTGAGATACACCACCGGCTTCTACGGACAAGCGAATCTTCAGATCCGGATTTGCCTTTGCATACTCAGCCATCTCTACCATATTATTATAGGGAGCCGCATCAGATGCTGCAAAGCAGGAACCGGGATTCTGTCCTATACGAGGGCCTACGACCATGTTTTCTAATGCATATTTTGCATCAAATGCACCAAAGGAAATTCCTAAGTACGTCATGTCATGGAAGATCATAATTGTGCTTCCATCAGCCTTTGCTGTTGATAAACCATCAAGAGCCGGACCTGCACCAACTGCATCTACCTTTAAATTTGCATTCAATTCTTTTGCTAAATAACGGCTTGCAAGATCTGCTACCATGTAGGAATCACCTGTGGTTGATGTCGAACCAATTAAAACTCGAACTCTCTGTCCATCAAAGCTTGTACCGCTTTCCTTCTTACACCCCGCTAGACTTGCCATTATAAGTACACACATTAATACCATTGCTACCAATCTTTTCATATTACTCTCCTTCTCCTTAAACCTTATTATTTTATTGTTATGTTATTGGTGCCGGATTAAAAATACAAAAGTCATTATAAAGCTTATACTCCTCAGCCCAAGGCTTTTTACGGCCACTTGCTACATCGAGAATGAGATGGAATAATTCTAATCCGACCTCCTCGATGGTTGTTTCTCCCGTAGCTATTGTCCCTGCATTCACATCAATTAAATCCTTCCAGGCATCCTTTAAGTTCGTCCTGGATGACACCTTGATTACAGGAGCTGAAGCTAGTCCATAGGGCGTTCCTCTTCCTGTCATAAACACCTGAAGAGCGATTCCCGATGCTAATTGCATAGGCCCACAGACAATATCGCTGGCAGGTGTTGCTGCATAAATCAAGCCCTTCTTGGTTGGTCTTTCACCAGGTGATAACACCTCAACAATGGGTGAAGTACCCGACTTTGCGATGGAGCCCATAGCCTTTTCTACGATATTAGATAGACCGCCCTTCTTATTACCCGGCGTCGGATTGGCACTACGATCCACCTTCCCCTCTTCAAGGTAATGGTCGTACCACTTCATCTCTTTGGCAAGCTTTTTAATTACTTCTTCACTTACACATCTTTGGGCTAGAACATGGACACCATCACGGACCTCTGTTACTTCAGAGAACAGAACCGTTGCTCCCGCCTCGACCAATAGATCCGATGCATATCCTGCACTTGGATTAGCAGTAATGCCGGAGAAGGCATCGCTACCACCACATTGCATACCAACGCAAAGCTCGGATAAGGGTAATGTCTCTCTTCTTCTCTCATTAAGTACTTGTAGCTTTTTCTCTGCCATACTCATAATTGCTTCAATCATAGCAGAGAACCCTTCAATTTCCTGGAGTATAATAACATTCTCCGGTAATATGTCTGCTTTTTCTATCAGCATTTCTACCGTAAGCTTTTCACATCCCAGGGCAACTACCATAAGTTCTCCACCAAAGTTTGGATTATGTGCCAGATTTCTTAATGCCCTAATAGGAATAACTGCCTCAGGAGCATTGATTGCTACCCCACATCCGTAAGCATGGTTTATTGGAACGACGTCATCCACATTGGGATACTTAGGTAAAAGCTCTCGCTTTATTTTGTCAACTGCTACATTAAGGACACCGCTTACGCATTGAACCGTTGTACTAATTGCTAATATATTTCTTGTTCCTGCGTAGCCACCCTTCGGATTTTTATACCCTTCAAAGGTTCTAATTGGCGCTGTGGGCAAGCTTACCTTTGGTACCTCATGAAAGCTAAGCTCCTCTACCTTGGGAGGTTCAGGTAACTCAAGCTTACTTTCGTTAATCCAATCTCCTTGTTTGATATTCTCTACTGCATAGCCAAGTATTACTCCATAACGTATTATCTCTCCACCTCTTGGAATATCAACAAGAGCAATTTTATGCCCTTGAGGAATATCCTCATTGGTAAGTATATCTTCTATAATCCTAGTGCCTTTACTGATCTGATTCACAGTAATAGCTACGTTATCGATGTCATTTATTTTAATATACAATGGCGCAATCATATATCTTAACCTCCATATGAGTAATTATTGATAAAAGTGATATTCTTTGAATTTATATCAAATTCATCTCCACCAGAACATTTCTTAGCTTATCTTTTTGATCCTGGTTAAGCTCAGCTATGGGTTCAAGACATTTGCCAACTTCAAAGCCACGTAATTTGAGACCTTCTTTTATTACTGCGGGGAAGGTTCCCATATTAGAAGCTATTCGCAACGGGGCTAATTGATATTGCGCTTCCAAGGCTCCTTCTAGATCTCCTGCCATATATTTATCATAGATGTCAGCTGTAATTCTTGGTGCAATGTTCGCACATGATGCAATTGCTCCTGCTGCTCCATAACAGAGGCCTGCATAGATTAAGGTGTCTCTTCCCAGTAATACAGAGAAATTATCATTGTTCTTGGTCAATCTTAAATACTCTTCTGTATTGGTAAAGTCCCCTGTGCTGTCCTTTACACCGACGATATTTTCAATCAAGGCAAGCCTTGCAATCGTAGCAGGTTCTACAGTTACATTGGTTTTAGGCTTATTATTGTATATAATAATAGGTAATTTTGTACTAGCTGCAATCTTTACATAATGCTCATACAACTCTTCTTGAGACTGTGAAATGAACATGGGGGTAAGAACAGATACTGCATCCGCACCTACTTCCTCTGCGATTTTCACCAGTTCTATCGCTCCTCTGGTGGTGATATGGTTGGCTCCGGCATATACAGGAACTCTTCCTCCTGTTTCCTCAACAGCAACCTTTAATATATATTTTGTCTCTTCATTATTAAAAGCATAGAACTCACCTGTAGTTCCAAGAGGAAAGATACCATGTACTCCTTCGTCAATTAGGTAATTGATCATCTGACGAAATACTGGTTCATTAAATTTACCCTCCGGGGTAAAAGGTGTTATAATTGGTGGAATTATTCCACGCGGCTTAAATTTCATGTATGCTCCTTCTCCTTGTATGTCATTTGATGCTTAGGGTACTCTATCGAACCATACAAGGTCTCTTCGGATCGAATTTCCAGCCGGGAATTAAGTACTGCATTCCGATAGCATCGTTTCTGGCACCAAGACAATTCTTCTGATATAACTCATGGGCCTGCATTACCTTCTCCATGTCAATCTCAATACCTAGACCGGGCTTATTCGGTACTTCAATACATCCATCAACAATCTGCATCGGCTGCTCCGTTAAACGCTCAATACCCTCCTGCCAGATCCAGTGAGTATCAATTGCATTGATATTACCCGGAACAGCAGCTGCAGTATGGACTACCATAGCCAGCGAGATATCGAAGTGATTATTCGAATGACATCCCCAGGTTAGTCCAAATTCATGACACATCTGACCAACTCTTACTGACCCAGACATAGTCCAGAAATGAGGATCAGCCAGAGGGATATCAACCGATTGAAGCGCCATGGAATGTGCCATCTCTCTCCAGTCGGTGGCAATCATATTGGTTGCCGTCGGTAGACCGGTAGCTCGTCTGAATTCCGCCAAAATCTCACGTCCTGAGAATACTCCTTCTGCCCCGCATGGATCCTCACAGTAGGTTAAGATCCCATGTTTGTCCTTGCACAACTCAATCGCATCCTTTAAAAGCCATCCACCGTTGGGATCCAGAGTAATTCTTGCTTCCGGGAAGGCTGCCTTCAGCGCTTTTACCGCTTCCATCTCTTCTAAGCCTGATAAAACTCCACCTTTAAGTTTAAAATCAGAAAAACCGTATTTTGCTTTTGTAGCTTTCGCTAACTCAACAATCGCTTCCGGTGTCATAGCCTCTTCATGACGGATACGATACCATTCACAATCGCTCTCCGGATAGCTATCATAGGGAAGATCGGTTTTTCCTCGATCAGCAATATAGAATAGATAGCTTAACATTCTTACTTTATCTCTTTGCTTACCCTCGCCAAGTAAGGATGCAACCGGTACTCCCAAATGCTTTCCTAATAAATCGAGAAGCGGAGCTTCTATTGCAGTAACCACATGTACACCGGTTCTCAAATCGAAGGTTTGCGCCCCACGAACATCCTCTTCATTACCTTGAAGAGATTCTCTGACTTTGAGCAATGTATTCTTATAGTCACCGATACTTGTCCCCTCTACTAAGGGAATGGAAGCCTCCAACGCTTTCGTAATCTTCTCACCACCGGGTACCTCTCCAACCCCTTTTACCCCGTTGTTATCGGTTAAGATAACTATATTTCTTGTAAAGAAGGGAGAATGTGCTCCGCTTAAATTAAGGAGCATACTATCCTTTCCGGCAACCGGGTATACTTCCATTTTTTGAATTGTTGGTGTCATTCTTAGTTCCTCTCCTATCGTGTACTTATTTCTCTACTACTATATTTGCTAATTTTTCATAGTATTTCACGATACTGCAATGGTCTTCTTTTTCATGACCATCCGCCTTAAGGGCTTGCATAATCTCCATTACCTGAGATGTTAAAGGCAAGGATGCGCTCACTGCATGAGATGCATTCAACGCGTTATTCAGATCCTTAATGTGCAGTTCAATACGGAAGCCGGGATCAAATTTTCTTGCTAATACCAGAGGTGCTTTTGCCTCCAGTACCGTTGAGCCTGCCAAACCACCGCGAATTGCCTGAAATACAAGCTCCGGATCAGCTCCTGCCTTCTTTGCCAAGGTCAGAGCTTCTGACATGGCTGCTATATTTAAGGCAACGATAATCTGATTCGATAGCTTTGCAATATTACCTGCTCCTAATTCTCCAACATAAACAACTGATCCAGCCATAACCATAAGCAAATCATAGTACTTATCAAAGGTCTCTTTTCTTCCTCCTGCCATTACCGACAGTGTTCCGTCAATTGCCTTTGGTTCACCACCACTAACCGGTGCATCCATGAGCTCAATACCTTTTTTTGCAAGCTCTTCTCCGATGGCTCTGCTTTCCACCGGATCAATAGAGCTCATATCGATTACAACAGTTCCTTGCTTTGCAGTATCTGAAACTCCGTTTTCACCGAGTGTAACACTTCTTACATGAGGGGAATTTGGTAACATTGTTATAATTACATCGCATTCGTTAGCAACCTCTGCGCCATTCGATACTGCTTTTGCACCCATGAGAACCAATTCACCCACCGCTGCTTGATTAAAATCACAAACCACTAACTCATGACCTGCCTTAATCAAGTTCTTACTCATCGGCTTACCCATGATACCAAGACCAATAAATCCAAGTTTCATCTCATTACCTCCATTCCTTATGTCTAAATATCGTTTAATTTCTGTTCATTATGACGAATCCTATTATACTATTAGACATATTTGATTACTATCGGCATTAAATATAATATTTTTATGTTTATTTTATATAAACACTGCAAGATTTCATAATTTGAAACATGCATTTCATCCTTTCATTTCATTGTTTCGTAACTGCATTTTTGAAATACTTATTGTAATTATTTCACAAATCATTTCACAAAATGAAATAATAACATTAATATCAATTATCCTTTGTTAATTTGGTTTGTTTGCCAATGGAATAGAGCATATTTATATAATAAAATTCATCATGCCAGATCCTATTGTTTCGAAACCCAGAAACAAACTTCAATACCTCAATAAATTGATTCATTACATAGGAGGAAAAAATGAGAAAATGTATTATTATCCCTGATTCTTTTAAAGGGACTATGAGCTCCATAGAAATCTGTGAAATCATTCGCTCAAAAGTGAAGGAGCATTATCCCGACTGTGAAGCAATTACCATTCCGGTAGCAGATGGTGGGGAAGGTACTGTTGATTGCTTTTTACACGCTCTTAATGCGCAGAAGGTTCCGGTTACGACCAAGGGTCCTTATAACGAACCTATTGAATGCTATTACGCAAGATACAACAATACCGCGATGATCGAAATGGCACAAAACGCAGGTCTTCCACTGGTAGAGGCAAGAAAAAACCCTGCACTTACAACTACATATGGAACAGGCTTGGTGATAAAGCAAGCAATTGAGGACGGATGTACCGACATTATTATCGGTCTTGGAGGAAGCTGTACGAACGATGCCGGAGTTGGTGCAGCATGTGCTATGGGGGTTCAATTCTTTAATAAGGACGGAAATTCATTTATCCCAACTGGTGGCACTCTCTCAAACATAGAAAAAATCGATATTACTAAGGCCAAGAAGCTTCTGAAGGGTTGCAGCATCACAGCCATGTGCGATATTGACAATCCCATGTATGGTAAAAACGGTGCAGCATATATATTTGCTCCGCAAAAAGGTGCTAATGAAGCAATGGTCGTAGACCTCGATAATAATCTACAATCCCTTTCTCAGACTATCATTGATTGCATCGGTATCGATGTATCCGAAATTCCAGGAGCAGGAGCCGCTGGTGCTATGGGTGCCGGGATTGTTGCTTTCTTCAACGGAACATTAAAATCCGGAATTAATACCGTATTAGATCTTGTAGATTTTGATAAACAATTAGTAAACACCGATCTTGTTTTTACCGGAGAAGGAAAAATTGATTCACAGAGCTTACGAGGAAAGGTCGTGATCGGAATTGCCGAGCGCGCTAAGAAACAAGATATCCCAGTGATCGCTGTCGTAGGCGCAATCGGTACAGAAGCGGAAAAATCGTATAATATGGGTGTAAGTACTATATTCAGTATTAATCGAGCGGCCATTGATTTTGAAGTATCCAGATACCAAAGTCGGGAAAATCTTGCAATGACGATAGACTCGCTTATGCGCTTTTATAAAGTGGTTAAGAACGGATAGGCAGAAGCATAGAACATCTATGTATTGAAGCCTTCATATCCATTTTCAAAAGCTCAGTGAGCTTTCCTATCCTTCCGGTGGTATTGACCGAAGGGATAGGGATGCTCCCTTTATTTATTTCGTGAAGGGGACGAGCTTCATTTATTATCCGATTAGAAGCATAAGTAAGGGAACCGTTGCAAGTGATGCTATTGTTGTGACAAAAACACACTTGGAGGCGAAATCCACATCCGCATTATATTTTGCAGCTAATAACGCCGTAGTAGTACCAACAGGCATAGCCGTCAGCACTAATGCCACTCCGGAAATTATACTATCAAGCTGTAACAGAGAAACAATTCCAATGGTTAAAAGCGGCAATATAACCAGTCGTACACCTGCAACCAAGAATACCGTCTTGTCAAAGATTGTTTTAATACTAACATCTGCAAGAATCGCTCCTACTATAATCATTGAGATTGGTGATACCGTCGCTCCAATCTTACCAATGGAATAATCCAAAAAGAATGGAAGCTCTATGGCGAGCAGGCTCCGAAGCAACCCCATCTCCACCGCAATAATGTTAGGATTCAAAAGAATATTCTTCCATTTCGTCCTTGCATCAGTTTTCTCAAAGAGGGATATTCCCGCTGACCACATAAAAATTCGGTTAGGTATCAGAAAAAATGAGGCATAGAATAGACCAGTTTCTCCAAAGATCTCACCGGCAAGAGGAAGCCCGGCAAATCCTGCATTGTTTACTATAGTGCCATACTGCATAATACTCCTTTTCTCAAGAGGATATTTTCTGTACAAAATCCTACCAAGTATAATCGCTAGTATCGCAATACCCAAGGCAATCGCTATAATTATTCCGGCTCTCACAACAACCTCTGACGTTATTGCCTGTTTAAAGGAATTAAAAATCATGCAGGGCATTAGTATCCGTAATACAAAATCAATATATTTCTGCTGATTCTCTTTCGTAATTATTGCTTTCTTTTTAACATATATCCCCACCAAAATATAGACCAAAAGACTTGCCTGTATATTTAATAGCTTGATAAATTCAGTATAATTCATTTCCTTACCCCCCTGCCCTCTACCTTCTCATTATTAAAAGGTACACGATAATATGGTAATATGCAATTGTCAACCTGAACAATATAGATTTTATTCTTCTATTTATCCTCTAAAAACCCATATTTTGAAATAAAGATTACAGATCATTTTTCAAACATCGCATAATAACAGAAAATCCCGCACCGACTAATATGGATATTCTGATTACGAACACAGTTCAAATCCGGAGATTTCAAAAGAAAAAGAAAAGGCACATCACTTACGTGATATGTCTTTTTTTAAAGGCAACAACCAGATTGGAACGATTTGAACAGTTCTAGAACCTGCACAGAAAGGAGGGATTCCATTTCTGATCCTGGTTGCAGCTAATTTGTACTTGAAATAGAAGTTACAACTTTGTCATAAACTCTTATTTTTCTTCATCAATTTTTATTCTTAATTTTCTATTTTTTACTTTTGACGCATATTTTAATTCATATACAGGGGCTCCTATTTTAATAGCCTCTGCAATATCATTCATTTCTTTTTTTATTTTCTCTTCATCCGCGTACCACCCAAGTATTGTTGATTGTTCTCCCCAAAACGCACCATTGTTAACACCAATCAGCCAATATTGTGGTTCATCCGTTCTGGCCTTAAACATTACCTGTGAAGCGAGAACTTTATAGCAATTAACAATTGATTTTCCATCCAATGATTTTATAGTAATTTTCCCCGTAGGTGCAATTATATTTTGTGATGCTGATTTTTCACTTACGGCGTTTCCGGTATCTCCAAACATTAAATAGTCTAATGAAACATTCAACTCTTGTGATAAAATAAGTAATTTCTCTGTTTCCGGATAACCGCTTCCCTGTTCCCATTTCGATATCGCTTGACGGCTTACTCCAATTTTTTCAGCTAACTCCTCTTGTGAAAGTTGATGTTCTTTTCTTATTGATTGTAGATTATCTGCAAAGCTCATATTTTCTACCTCTCTCCTTTATATTTATCTAAAGTATAAAGCGTTTCTCAATAGTATCAACCAATTTATAGTTGCAGTTTTGCAACCTGAATTTGCAATTAACAAAATTATACTATTTTATCGATAGAAAATGAAGTAACTTTATCCACAGATAATCGAACGAATGAACAACCTTGAACAACATAAATCTCTCCCCCCCTTATTCATAAAGGTTTAGAGACCATTCTTTGAAAGGCGACAGCCGATCTTGAACACAGTTCAAAACTGGATTCTTTTTCAAGGCGACAACCGATCTTGAACACAGTTCAAATCTGGAGTCTTCCTAGAAGAAACAAAAAAACACACTACTTTGGGTAGTGTGTTTTCTGTTTCTTAAGGCGACAACCAGATTTGAACTGGTGATCAGGGTGTTGCAGACCCATGCCTTACCACTTGGCTATGTCGCCATTTCTTATCTACAG
>JAEYXC010000149.1 GCA_023428655.1 Bacillota bacterium
TGACGTTAGCCTGAACTCTATAGTAAGAATTCTGTTCCTGCTTACGATATCCATTCATCATTTTCTTATGTCACTCCTTCAACCGACCAACTATTCCTTCTCCTCCACGCTTGGTGAAATAAGCACCTTTTCGATAGATGCTATAATATCACCGGCCATCATGGAATAATAACCTTTCTCCCTCGATGCCTCATCCCCTGCCAAGCCGTGGATATATACGGCAAGACATGCACCGTCATAGGGCTTCATTCCTTGGGCTGCAAAGGCAGCTATAATACCGGTCAATACATCACCGCTGCCACCGGTAGCCATCCCATGGTTACCGGATACATTAATATAATACTGATTATTATAAGCCACGATTGTTCTTGCATCCTTTAGAACATATATCAACTCATTATTATAAGAACATCGATGAGCAGTGTCAATCAGATTATTTGTAATATCATGAACCGAGGGACCGATTAACCTAGACAATTCCATGAGATGAGGGGTCAGAATGGTTCCGGCGGGCAGTAACGCCTGAAGCCGTGCAATCCTACTTTCCAGTCCATGGTCACTCTCCGGCTCCTCCATTTCATTCAGCTGCAAGGATAGCAGTGTGATGGCATCGGCATCGATGATAAGCGGGGCCTTAGCTTTACTGATAACAAGGTTTAACAGGTCTTTTGATCTTTGATCACATCCCATACCTGGGCCGATTACAATGGCTGTTGCCCATTCAATATCCTTGATCAGCCTTTCCTGTTCAACGCTCCAATTATTCTCATCATATGCTGCAAAGATAGCTTCCGGAAGCAGGGACTGCACAATGTTCCGGTTGCATTCGAAAGAAAGCACCTTAACAAGACCTGCCCCGCTTCGATATGCCGCTCGTGCACTGAGGCAGGCGGCACCTGCCATCCCCTTGCTGCCTGCAATGATCAATACCTTACCGTAATTCCCCTTATGACTGTAGCTTTGTCTCTTCGGAAGGCGGTTCAGATCCTCCCTGTCATAATAAAAGGTATCCACTCCGGCATGTTCTGTGGCAGCCTTTGGAAAACCGATATCGGCCACCGTAATTGTCCCGGCATATTCTGCTCCAGGATACAGCAAAAGACCGATTTTGTTATGTCCGAAGGTAATCGTCTCCGTCGCTCTTACCGCAACCTTCATAACCGAACCGTCATCCCCGGAAATTCCCGAGGGAAGATCCACGGCATAGATAATACTCGAGGTTTCATTCATCCTATTGATAATTTCCTCAAATTTCCCTGTGATAGGCTTCGATAAGCCGATTCCAAAAATCGCATCAATAATAATATTATATTCAGATAGCTTGTTGCTGTTTTCAAAGGGAATTCCGATATTCTTAGCAATCTCTAGCTGTGCCTTCATTAATGGCGAGCATCGGTCCTCATCCCCAACAAAAAGAATTGCAACATGATAGCCCTGTAAATACAGTATTCTACCTGCTGCAACCCCATCCCCGCCATTGTTTCCCGGTCCGCAGACTGCTAAGATACAGTCCTTCCTGGTAATTCTTTGCTTCATAAGCTCCACAAGCTTAATCGCTGCATGCTCCATCAACACCATCGCCGGAATTTTGATGGTGTCAATGGTATATTCATCAATCCTTTTCATTTTCTTAGAATCTAGTGCATACCTCATAGACATTAACCTCCCATGAACTTGGCTCCCCGAATACTCACTGACCTATCGTCGATGTAGCTCCTTCTCCTACTGCGAATGCCGTCGCATATTCCTTTGTATTGGAAATGGATACATGAATTGCTGTGATGCCCTGTTCCCGAGCCAATTCCTCCGCTCTGCCATGTAAATTTACATATGGCTTACCGGAAGGAGCTCTTAGTACCTCGATGTCAATGGGAAAGAAGGTTGAAAACCCGGTACCTAGTACCTTCGCAACCGCTTCCTTAACCGCAAAATTATCCGCAGCCTTTCGGATATCCTTCAATATAAGCTCTATTTCACGTTCTGTAAAATATTTTCTCAGAAAGCCTTCCTTACCACATGCCTTTGTAACCCGAGCCACTTCAATTAGGTCAACACCTATTCCGGCTATCATAGTATTATCCTCCGATCCCTATCACCTCGAAAATGTGGAGACGTTTAAATGCGATTTATGTTATAAGAGCCTCCCACCTTCCACAGCTGCTGTCCGATCCATTTAGCCGTGTATGAGAGAAGCTCAATATCCTTCATTTCCACTTATTCTTTTTTTTTCTGTTCGCGGTCAAACAATTCCATAATTTCTGCACCAAGAATGTCATGCATATATGTATAGATTAAGGAATTCTTCGTTTCCAAATCCTGTTTTATCAATATCTTATGCTTGAGCTCTTCTCTGATCCCCGCAATCCATTGTGTTACCTCGTTGATTTCATCCTTGTTTTCTTCCAGCTCATAATAAAAAATCTGTATACTCTCTGCCAGGAGCTCTTCGTTGACCAGCTTGATTTGGTAAGGAATATCCGCCAATTCATCCATGGCTTGCTCAATTTTCTCATTTAACTCATTTACATATTGTTTATTCTTATCCAGCTTTTTCTCTTTCGCCTTACCACTCAGATCCTTTTTGATCTCCATATTATCAACGATATCCTTTAGTAAGCTACTCTTAAGTCGTTTCATATCCTTAATATCATGAACCAGCTTACCCTGTCTTTTTAGAAGTTGATTAACCTTTTGCTCCAGCTCTTTGATTGCAGGGGTTTTAAGATCCTCCGGAAAAAGCTCATGCCACCTGCTATCCAAAGTAAGGATCGGTAATTTTTTATCTCTGACTACATTGGTAAAATCAATTTTCTTCTCTTTTTTTCCCATGATAAAATCAACCCTTCTAAGCAAAAAGCTAAGACTTCAGATCCTCCCTGCCGGATAAGCGGTAGGATAGCTTCATCAGACTTTCCGCCAGATGAACATTTTCAACAGTCACGTCCTTGGGCAGATTCAAATCCGTCGGTGCAAAATTCCAGATCCCTTTGATTCCCCATTTTGCCAAATCAGCAGCAAGAACCGGTGCCTTCGTCTTGGGAACTGTGATTGC
>JAEYXC010000174.1 GCA_023428655.1 Bacillota bacterium
TAATTATTTTAGCCCTAGATAGCCTACTTATTTATATATGGTATCAAAGTAATTTAATTATCGACCAAGAAGTATACAGTAAAAACATGGAGTATGGAAGGACAAAGTGTGCCGAAGTTGCTAATGATCTGGATAATATTATTTATCTTGGAGAAAACGTAGTACATTTTATTGATATGGGCTTTCACTATCTACACGAAGAAGAAGACTTTACCGGTATAAAAGAACAGCTTTTAGATCAGACGTTTCATCAAATTAACAAGAAGGCAAACTATTTTGAAAACTTATATTTTGCAGATAATGACGGGAGCATATCGGCTGGAAATAAGGTTTATGAGGCTCTTGAATCCCAAGGAAGACCTTGGTATGATAAGGCGCTTCAAAGCAAAGAATTGGTTATTACCAGCCCATATAAGGATTCTTATACGGAAAATGACGTAATAACCATTTCAAAAAGTATCGGTGTTAATAGCGGAGTAATCGGTTTAGATATCTCACAGATTAGGATATACAACATTATAAAAGAAAAGATTCAAAACGATAAAATTATAAAATCCGGCTTTATTATTAATCCTGATGGTATAATTATCGCCAGAACGGATAATAAACATATCGGACAGCCGATAATCAGTAGGTCCATTAAGAATTCGGATAAACTTAAACCATATTATGATGAAATTCTAACTAAGAGTTCGGGACAGATTATGTTTGATCAGGAAGGATATGCCTATGGTATGATTTATCAAAAAACGGCATCCGACTGGCGCGTTTTCTATACAGTAGATAAAAAAGTAATTGGTAGTGATACCATTGTTTTAAAAAGACAGATTTTTCTTTATACGATTCTCTCCTTTATTTTGCTAAATACCGTAATAATCATATATTATTATAGGAGGCAAATAGCAGTCAAGCTTAAGGAACGCGCGGAAAGTGCGGAAAAGGATTTGATCAAATATAAAAATCATCTGGAGCATCTTGTGGAAGAGCGTACAGAGGAAATAATGTATCAAGGCAAACGGCTGGAGGAATTAAACAACTCCATCATTGATAATCTGGCGGATATTGTTGAGTTTAGAGATCTGGAATCGGGACAGCATATCAAGCGGATTAAAAAATATGTAAAGCTCATGATTAAAAAAGCAACGGAGCTCTATCCGGAATATGAATGTTTTCGAGATAAAATCGATAAGGTTTGTGAAGCTTCTGCCTTACATGACATCGGAAAAATCGGAATCTCTGATACGATTTTGCTGAAGCCGTCAAAGCTAACCTTCGAGGAATTCGAAGAAATGAAGAAACATACCATAATCGGAGCGGAATTGGCATCAAAAATACTTGAAAAGTATGATAAGGACCTGAAAGAATTTGGTTATCAGATTTGTAGATCCCATCATGAGAGATATGATGGAAAAGGATATCCGGATGGTTTGAAGGAGGAGGAAATACCTTTTTGTGCTCAGATTGTTGGGATCGCAGATGTATATGATGCGCTGAGTGAAAAAAGGGTCTATAAGGAGCCATATAGTCATGAGAGGGCCATCGAAATGATAATAAATGGTGAATGTGGCAGGTTTTCTGATAAAATCTTAAATTGTTTAAAGCTGGTAGAAAGTGAATTTAAGCAGATAAGAGAAAACACGGACTAATCGATGACACCAATCTCTTTAGAAATACAGAATTTTCTGATAAAAAGAGAAGGACGGATCTATGAGGAAAATGAGTTCAGTGGAAGCAGGATGGGTATAACCTAAAAACAGGCCTCTGTTGTCAAATAGAGATTGATACGATTACTTGTTACAAAACAGAAAAATATGGACACAAGGATAAAGCAACTGGGACATAGGCCTCAGCCTACACAGTTTTATCTTTGTGTCCATAATAGTAATACCGATACCGGAATTGGCAACAACCGGTGAAATATCGTGAAGCATTTGTTGCCGGGCTATATAGAAACGGTTTCTATATTTGACCAAGGAATCTCTTCAGATTCTCGAAGCCTATGGTTATGCCAGTTATGGTATCCTCCATACCTTCAAATTCAATTGCGATATAACCATCATAACCGTTGTTTTTTAAGATACTCAGACATTGCATTACCGGAACATCACCATGTCCTACAATGGTGCCCTTTAAATAGTTGCGACCTCTGGAATAAAAGTATCCCGTACCTGGATTTGGGTGAAGACCGGATTTCACATAAAAATCCTTGGCATGTGCATAAAAGACAAAGGGAGCAATTCTACCAAAAGCCTTTTCTGGGGCTTCATCGGCACATAGAAAGTTACCCATATCGCCCAGTAGTCCAAAATTTTTATGTGCAACGGTGTGATAGAGCTTTTCTACACGTTCACTATCCTGGCAGAAGTAGCCATGGTTCTCTACGGTTGTGCGAATTCCCTTCGCTGCAGCATAAACGGTCACTTCCCTGCAAGCATCGCTAATAATGGGCAATATGGTATCAAAGGGTCTGCCGTCGCCTCTGGTGGCATCATGGCGTACTAAATTAACACCAAGAATTGCGGCAATATCAATCATTTTCTTAACTCGTTCAATCTCTAATTGTGTATTATGATTACTTCCTGTTAAAAAATCTGCACCAAAGGTAAAACAGGATATCACCATACCTTGCTTTGCACATTCCTGCTCAAGTATCCGGGCATATTCCTCACAGGTAACCCCTTTCGGAGGAAGGATTTCAACAAATTCAATTGCTTCAAAACCGATTTCCTTGGCTTTCGCGATACAATCGAACTGGGTCATCTCTCCAGAGGATATTAATTTGTCAAAACTATAGGAACTAACTGCTAATCTCATTATGTTATTCTCCATCTGGGTTAATTCAAACTTCTGTCCCGAGATGCTTTAAAGCTTATCTTAGGACAGAAGTTTCTTGGATTACAATATTACTTCATGGCCGGTTCTAGCTGATTCATAGATGGCATCCAGAATTCTCATAATATCAATTCCATCCTCGGCCGGGGACAGACAAGTGGTTCCATCAGTTAAGCAGGATACAAAATGATTGATTTCATTTTCAAATAATCCATCAAAGCTTAAAGCGGTTTCGGCATCTAAGGTAATATTCGATAAATAATCATGAAGCTCATTGTATATCTCCAGCTCAGGGTTTAATTTTGCACCACCCTTGGTACCGAATAACTCAATTTTGCCCTCATCATTCTTAATATTTAAACTGAAGCTTGCTTCAATAGAAAGAATGGCACCATTATCAAATCGGATCATTGCGGATGCAAGATCCTCAACATCACAGATATCGTTCTCACTTGCACTGGCGGATTGATAAAATTTCTTTCCTCTTATATTCTTGCGGTCAGCAAGCTTATGAAAGGTTGCTCCATATACAGAGACAGGTGCCGGATTGCCAAGCAAATATCTTACCAGGTCAATGACATGTACACCCAGATCAATAAGGGGACCGCCACCGGAACGGGATTTGTCACCAAACCAGCCTCCCGGATTACCCTTTCTTCTTAAGTAGGTAGCCTTAGCATAATAAATCTCACCCAGATAATCCGTGTCGATAAATTCTTTTAGTATCTCACAGTCATTACCATATCTTCTGACAAAACCAATCATTAATAGCTTGTTGTTTCTTTCGGCGGCTTCCTTCATGGTCCTTGCCTCCTCTTCGGAGATGGCCATGGGCTTTTCGCACAGAACATGCTTTCCTGCATTTAATGCGGCAATGGTGCAGGGTGCATGTGCACTATTCCAAGTACATACGCTGACAGCATCTAATTCCTTCAGTGAGAGCATTTCATTCATGTCCGTATAGGTGCGGCTCACATTATATTTTTCGGCCATGTAGCTTAATCGCTCTTGATTCAAATCACATAGTGCATAAAGCTCAACATTATTGTTTTTTAAATATGCAGCAATATGTGATTCGGAGATGGAGCCTGCACCGATAATTCCTATTTTAAGCTTACTCATCTTATTATATCCTCCTAGCTACCCATAATCTTATTTTGTAAAAACAGTACTGCATTTCTAAGATCCTTCTCCGGATCATCGCCTACTTCACGCTCTATAGTTAAGAAGCCCTTGTATCCGATCTCATCCAGTGCCTTCAGATACTCGGTGAAATTGACATCACCTTCGCCCAAAGGCAGCTCGATAAAGGATTGACCTGATTGTAGCTCCTCTTCAATGAGACCGTATATAATCTCAGGATCCTTCACCATAAGTCTTCGTCCATCCTTAGCATGAGTGTGAACGATGTAATCCTTTAAGGTATAAACCGCTTTAACAGGATCATCTCCGGTTACCATAACAAAGTTCGCAGGGTCAAGGTTGACTGCAACTCCTTTTGAATTAAGGCCATCAAGGAAATCCTTTAGCACAACAGCAATTTCTGGACCTGTCTCAATAGCAAAATGAGCATCCAGTTCATCGGCGAATCTACTTAGGGTATAGCATGCCTCCTGCATGATTTTATACCGTTCATGATTCTTGTCCTGAGGTATCACACCAATATGTGTGGTGATAATATTTGTCTCTAAATCCTTGGCAAGCTCCATAATACGTTTTGATTTTTCAATCAGCGTGGGATTTTTATCTTTATTGCCAAAGCCTTGACCTAAATCACCGCATAGGGCAGAGAATATTAGCCCATTTGATTTCACAATATCGAGTAATTCTTTTCTTTTGGCAGTGGTTAATTGCTCCGGAGAATATTGGCCGGAGGTTGCATACATTTGAAGACCCTTTGCTCCAAGCTTTGCAGATTTTTCAATGGCAGTGATTGTGTCCAGTTTGAAGGAATCCAACATTAAACCAATGGGAAATTGATACATAATAGCCATCCTTTCTAAATATAAACCGTTTTGAGTTGTTAACTTGTTAGTCTTATTGTATAATCAAAGTAACAATTAATAAAGAATTGAAATTGCTTTAAATTAACACAATATTGCTTTTTGTGTTGGTGATATGGGAATAGGAGTAGATTATGAATCAGAACAATTCTTACGAGCTGCATACTTACGAGGACCCATCCTTTCCGTTTATTTTTCATCGGACGATTATGAATCCCTATTATTCTGATTTTCTATCTCACTGGCATGAGAATATCGAGATTTTGTTTGTTGTTGAAGGCGAGATTATTGTGATGTCCGATGCCAATGTTGTTACAGCGAATAAAGGTGACCTCGTGTTTATCAATTCGAACAATGTTCATCACATACATACCAATGAGATTGAAGCGGAGTATTTTTGTCTGATCATTGACAGTAAATTTTGTGAAGAATCTGGATTGGATACGGGAGAGATTATTTTTCAAAGGTTGATTTCAGATCACTATGTAAGAGATAAATATCTTGCGATCATGGAAGAGTTTAAAGGGAAAAAATCTCTTTATAAAGCAGCAATCAAGTCCTTCGTTATGGAAATGCTTATATATCTGTATCGCGAGTATGCAATATCTGAAACCACACTGACGAATAAGAGTAAAACAGAGAAAATAGTAATGATTAAAAAGGCGATTCGATATATCCAGGATAACTGTCATAAGAATATCACAGTGATGGATATTGCTACCCATACAGGTGTTAGTAAATATTACTTTTGCCACATATTCAAGGAGTTTACCGGAATCACTACCGTAAAATATATTAATATATTACGATGTGAGAATGCCAAAAAGATACTTCAAAACGGTAATTACCGAGTGGAGGAAGTGGCGTATTTATGCGGGTTTGATAATTTATCTTATTTTTCAAAAACCTATAAGAAGTATATGGGTTGCTTGCCGTCCTATTCGAAAAAAGGGTAGGGTTAGAAGGTGGCGGGATTGTGTGACTTATCTATTGATAATTAATCAGAGGCATCAAACAATTTAATACGGGTAAGAAACTTAAAAAGGTGCTGTTGCAAAGTAGTATTTGCAGCAGCACCTTTCTATGGATTCAACAATACCTTTCTATGGATTCAACAATACCTTTTATGTAATCAGCAGCACTCTATGATTTTAACAATACGTTACAATGAATACGATAGAAAAATTCCATCAAAGGTATTCGTTAACGAGTTACGGTAGTTATCCATCAACCCATAGAAGGCTTTTTGTTAAGGTAGCTTTAAGCCTCATCATTAACATAAGGATTTGCGTCTCTGACCTTGGCATCTATGATGGAACCGACTAATTGCTTTTCATCAATATCTAAGGTAATGCCTTCGGCAAATTTGAGATCACCAACATATATATTATCCCCAGAATTTAAGTTTGAGACATCGACCTCAACCGTATCCGGGATATCATTTGGTAGACCTAATACCGGAACAAGATCCATTAAGCGATTAAGCAACAGTCGTCTTCCCTCTAGAAACTCTGTTCCTACATATTTGACGGCTACATCTGCTTTAACAACTTCATTGAGGGAAACCTGTTGCAGGTCAACATGATGATAGTCATAATCCTTCTGATTTACTTGTATTTCCTTCACCATAACATCAACGCTATTTTGATCAGGACTTACCAGCTTAAGTACACAGTTACGTCCGTGCTTTTTCAATGTTTTTTTGAATTCATCCTTCTTTAAGGTGATTGCAATAGAATCTGTACCCTTGCTATTTATATTACCGATCAGGTAACCCTTCTTGAGCAATTCTTTTTTTTCGCCCCTTGTCATGTTCTCTCGCTTATCAAATGCTAATGTAATTATATCTGCCATAACAGACCCTCCTCAATTAAAATAATTTTACGTTAGCTGTTAAACTAAGAATCAATTATTCGTTTAATTGATTTTGTTTCGCGCAAAGTTAAAAACACAGCTTATCTATATTTTAAGTAAATAACTGAAAATGTCAAGACAAATACAACAATTAAATATTAATTATAGTTATAATTATATAAATCACAGATAAAAAGTGATTTAATGACTATAAAAAGAAATAAAATACTTAAAAGTGTAATTTAAGTAAAATAAAAATGTGATTAAAAGATTATTTTAACATCAATTTTGTTTTTTGTTTTAAAAAATATCGAAGCATAACAAGGGGATGGAGGTTGAGATGTCAGTGATGGTTGTTATAATGCGACATAAGAATAGGAAGTGATTATTAAATTGTATGGATTGAATATTACAGAGCTTTCTTATACAATAGTGTTATATAAGAAAGAAAAATGGAAATTTATTCATGTGTATTCAACTCTATGGAAGGAGATTGCTATGGAAAAATATAAGCTTAGGATAATAGATATTGTAGAAGAGGCCCCGGGAATCAAATCCTATTATTTTGAAAAGCCCCTCGACTTGGATTGGTCGGAGGGAGCTCATGTTCATATTGGCCATATTGGCTTTGACGAAGGAGAGCTTCCCAATAAAGCCTTGGTACGCCATATGTCCATCACTACCCTACCCTCGGAGAATAAGGTTGGAATCACCACCCGGGTACCGGGTAGTTGCTCTGAATTCAAGGTTAGGCTGTCTCAGCTGACTCTTGGGGATGAAGTGATTTTCTTCAAGTTTGGATCGAGAATGTGTTTAAGACATGAGAAGCGTCCCCTCATCCTGCTCTCCATGGGTGTAGGTATGGCTACGATCCGTCCAATACTATTGGCATATAATAATGATCCGTCGGACATTCCCTTCTTAACCAATGTAAATGTAAATTCGACGAAGGAGCATTTATTCCGGACTGAGCTGGAACAGCAGACGGTTCACTCGAATAACAATTACTGGTTGAACTCAAGAGAGGATTTTTATCAATTAAGAGATCAGTTATCCGAACATAAGAATGCACTCTTTTATATCGTTGGGAGTGATGAATTTATGAGAGAGAATATTGTATTTCTCATGAGTAAGGGTATTAGCGAGGAAGATATTATTTTGGATCGCAAAGAGGAGAAGCGGAGGGGGTATTTTGATTTCTAGCTGATAGCAGGGATCGAAAGTCTCTTGTTAGGAGGCAAAGGGTTTTTAATGAAAAGAATTGTATTATTTGAGAATACGGATATACTGGGCCATAAGATAAATAAGATTCTGAATAGCTTTCATTTGATGGATGTTATTATCATCAAGAATTATACTCCCATTGGGAAGGAAATGATGAAGGAAGTGGCTCGGTCGTCCTGTATTATTGTAGACCTGGATAATCGTAATCAGGATGGCATTGAATTAGTGAAGTATCTGAAGGCAAATAAAGCAACAAAGGATATTCCGGTGATAACGATAAGCGGAAATGTTAATCTGATCACTCTTAAGAAGGCGATAAAGGCGGGTTGCAACGACATCATATTAAAGCCCTTTGAGACAGAGACATTAATTAATAAGATCTATAAGGTCTGTTATATCGAGGAAAACGCACAAAAGAAGGAGAAGGAATACCACTTAGGAGAATTATTTCAAGATAGTGCGATTACGTTAAAATGGACAAAGGATTTTGAGATTGGTGTGGAGCAGATTGATATCGAGCACAGAAATATCATTGAGAACTATGATAAGCTATATACCATGATGCAGGTGGGGCAGGCACATGCGTATTACAGGGAATTACTTGATTTTCTTGAGGAGTATGTGAATACTCATTTTGAACACGAGGAGCAGCTCCAACTAAGGATTCACTATGATCGGTTTGATGCTCATAAGGAGCATCATGATAAGTTCAAAGCCAGATTATATAATATCCTGAAGGAGCATTCCAAGGAGGAGATTTCCCGAGGTGATTTGGTCAGCATCAGTCTATTTATCAAGGATTGGCTACTGCATCATATATTAATCGAAGATATGAAGATCAGAGAATTCCTGACTGCAAAATAGAAAAGAGGCTCTTACAAAGCGCAGGTTTAAGCAGAAGGAAAGGACAGCATGCATCCGGGCAGATAAGCACTTTTATGTACGGCATAATTATCTGGGATGCATGCTGTCCTTTTGGGTATTTAATCATGTCATTATCAAATAGCGACAAAATAATATTTGTTCAAATTGAAACCTTTCTATCTAGCCTATATAATTAAATTATCTTAAGAAGATGATTGGCCAATCAGTTCTTCAGAATTGCAAACAAACAATCTATTTTTAAAGTGAGAGGGTAGGATTAACTATGAAGGAAAGAATTCAAGCATTTGGTAGATTTTTTAGCGGCATGGTTTTACCGAATATTGGTGCTTTTATCGCTTGGGGTATTATCACCACATTATTTATCGCAGTAGGCTGGTTTCCGAATGAAAGCCTTGCAGCATTAGTAGACCCTATGGCTAAAACACTGCTTCCGCTTTTGATTGCATATACAGGCGGACAGATGATCTATGGTCATAGAGGTGGAGTAATTGGTGCCATTGCAACAATGGGTCTTGTGGTAGGTTCCTCTGTTCCGATGTTCTTAGGCGCAATGCTGATGGGACCGTTCAGTGCATTTATCATCAAGAAATTTGATAAGCTTTTTGAGGGCAAGATTAAAGCAGGCTTTGAGATGCTTGTTAACAACTTCTCTCTTGGTATTATCGGTGCTATTTTAACAGTAGTTTCTCTGAAGGCAATCAGTCCGATCGTTACTGCACTTAATACAGTAATGGAGGCTGGTGTAGGCTTCTTCGTAGACAATAAGCTACTTCCTTTAGCAAGCATCTTTATCGAGCCTGCGAAGGTATTATTCTTAAACAATGCTTTAAATCATGGTATCTTGACTCCTTTGGGCATGGAGCAGGTTGATACTGCCGGTAAATCCATCTTCTTCTTATTGGAGGCAAATCCCGGCCCCGGACTTGGTATTCTTCTTGCATGTCTTATCGCAGGAAAGGGTATGATTAAGAGCTCCGCACCCGGTGCTATCGTAATCCACTTCTTTGGTGGTATTCATGAGATTTATTTCCCTTACATTTTAGCAAATCCTGCTCTTATTCTGGCGGTGATTGCAGGCGGAGCAAGTGGTGTGTTAACCAACACCATATTAGGTGGAGGCTTAATCGGACCGGCATCTCCCGGTAGTATCCTTGCAGTAGTAGCCATGATTCCAAGAGGTGGACATTTTGCGGTTCTCCTAAGCGTATTAATCTCCGCAGCAGTAGCTTGTCTGGTTGCGATCCCCTTATTAAAGATCTTTGGTAAGGATGAGGACATCGAAGCGGCTAAGGCTAAGGTTCAGCAGATGAAGAGTGAAGCGAAGGGCGTTACCACGGAGAATAAGGTAAATGCAAAGGATGTTAAGACAATCGTATTTGCTTGCGATGCAGGAATGGGCTCCAGCGCTATGGGTGCTACCATTCTGAAGAAGAAGCTGACCGAAGCAGGACTTGGCAGCATCAATGTAATTCATACTCCGGTATCTTCCATCCCGGCAGATGCTCAGATTATTGTGACACATACTGCACTGAAGGAAAGAGCTGCAAAAAGCAACCCTAGTGCAAAGCTGGTGTTAATCAGTAATTTTATGGCTGCTCCGGAATACGATCGTTTGGTGGAGGAATTAAAAAATTAATTGAGTTCATTCTATTGGGGAATATAATGATTGAACGGAAATTGGATAAAACTATTACTATACGCACGAACAGCGGCTCCATTGCCGCTCTTCGTGCGTTGAAGTATTATTCATGGTAATAGAAGCTTCAAGCAGTGAGAAGCTATGGTGAGTAAGGAACATGATGTGTTGTCAAAGAATGGAGGATACTATGATTTTTACACCGCGTCTTCGTCAAATATTATTGATTTTATTAAAGGAAGAGCAGATCATATCCGTTAAGAAGCTTGCGGATGAGATCAAGGTTAGTAAAAGGACAGTGCAAAGAGAGCTGGAATTGGTCGGCTCCTCTTTGGAGCAATATCATGTTTCACTCCAGACTAGAACCGGTATTGGCATATGGATCACCGGAGAGGAAGAGGATAAGCAGAGATTATATGAGCTGCTTCTGGCAGAGGATACCGTTGACTCCGGAGATAAGGAGAATCGGAGGAAACGACTCATTCTGGAGATACTTCGTGATCGTACCCCGAAGAAGCTATATTATTATGCGAATATCTTTGACGTAAGTGAGGCCACCATAAGCAACGATATGGAAGCACTGGAGGGGTGGTTTAAGCAGTTTAATCTATCCATCATACGAAGACAGGGCTACGGTGTTGCTCTTGAGGGCAGTGAGAAGGATTATCGATTAGCGGTACGTAAATTCGTGGATGAGAATTCAGATAATAAATTAATCAAAAGCTTTACGGAAGAAAATGAACGAAATATTATTGATATCCTAAAGGATAAGGAAGGACCAAACATCTATTCCTTGCTTAACAACGATATTCTGAACCGAGTGGTAATCTGTTTTCAGAGTATTCGTGATAAAAGACTGACCAGATTAACGGAAAACTCCTATATTGGCTTAATACTGCATGTAACCATTGCGGTCAATCGAATCCTGCAGCAGGAGATTATTGAGCCAAACGAGGAGCTTCTGGAAAAGCTGATAAAAAACGAAGATTATAATTTGGCATCCCACATTGCAAGCTCCTTAGAGGAGGAGTTTCAAATAGATATTCCTGATATTGAGATAGCATATATTTTGCTGCATATCAAGGGCTCCAAATTACAATATATAGATGAGGATGAGATTGAAACAGAGAATCAGAGAGAGCGTCAGGAAATCTTAGGCTTTATCAATGATATGATTGACGTCTACGATGAAGAAATTGCCTATGAGCTTAAGCTGGATGAGGAGTTTATTGTGGGGTTACTTACCCATCTGCAGCCAACCTTTGTACGGCTTCGTAATGGTATGATTATCACCAATCCCCTGCTGGCCCAGATTAAGGATACCTATCCCGGTATCTTTGAGCGGAGTAGGCGGGTAGGTGGCTTAATCACCGAGCGTTATGGCTTCGTGGTTCCGGAGGAGGAGATTGGCTTTTTGGCGATGCATTTTGGGGCGGCCTGCGTACGACTTGAGAATAATCGGGAAAGTAAGCGAAGAGTGGACATTGGAATTGTGTGTGCCAGTGGCATCGGTATTTCAAGACTCATGCACTCGAAGCTCAAACGTTTCTTAAAGGATAGTGCAGAGCTTGTCACCTTTGGGAAGGAGGACCTGACACCCCTACAGCTAAAGAAGATGGATTTTCTGATTTCCAGCATTAATCTGGATGAGATTGATGCCGATGTCGTACGAGTAAGTCCCTTGCTTATGGAGAATGATCTGGAACGTATTGAGGCAAAGGTTAGGGTGTATGCTAAGACACCTAAGACAACCAAGGTGGAGAATGATTTTACCAATCAGCTGGAGCAGGTGAATTATACCGTTACCCAGATACGATGTATTATCAATGAATTTCAATGTATGAAGGTGAATCGTCATATCTCCTTTGAAGAATTATTAGTAGCGATTACGGAGCGGATTACCTCTTATAATGAGAAGCGCTTGATCATTCAAGAGGATATTAAGAAAAGGGAGAAGATTGCCTCCCAGATCATTCCTGAATACGATTTTGCATTGCTCCACTGTCGAACGAAGGGAGTATTAAAGCCATGCTTTTCGGTATGTCTGACGAAGGAGCTGGGGGAATTTATGGACCCGTATTTCAAGAGAATCCGTGCAGTGATTGTAATGCTTATACCGGAGGATGACCATCTGGAAGAAAATACCGGCATTATGGGGTATTTGAGCAGTAAGCTGGTGGAGAGCAATGATTTTCTTAATACCATATTTACAGGGGAAAAGGAAGAGATTCGAGCTTATATTGCCATGGAATTAAAGAGATATTTCAGCCAATATCTGGACCGAGTGTAAGCTTCCTTTAGAAATGTCGCTAATGGATGGTGTCAAACTCATATTTGTATTATTTGATATTACTACAGGCATGAGTTTATAATGTTTATAGAACAAAGGACAAAAGAAGTAAGGTACCAATCAGAGAAAATACAACGTAGCAAACTTAACATAAGGATTGATCGATAGAAAGGGCTAGATGAATGGAACTATTACAGAAAAAGAATATTTTGATAAACTGCAAAACGAAAGAAAAAGAAGCGGTTATTCGCGATATGGGCCAGGTATTATGTGACAGCGGTTATGTTGAGCCCAGCTATATTGATGGGATGCTAGAGAGAGAGAACTCCTTCTCCACCAATATCGGTAATCATATTGCCATTCCTCACGGAGTAGAAGCCGCTAAGAGCAAGATTAAGAATTCCGGAATTGCCGTAATGGTATTTCCTGAGGGCATCCAGTGGAATGATGATATTGTAAAGATTGTAATCGGTATAGCAGCAAAGGGAGATGAGCACCTGGATATTCTTGCGAATATTGCAGACAAATTATCAACGGAGCAAGCGGTATCGGATATGCTTCAAAGCAGTGTGGATGAGATATATAGAGTGTTTACAGGGAATTAATTCAGTTGATTTTATAAAAAGGATCTTCACAGAGCAAGAATCCTTGACACTAAATAATGCAAAGGGTCGGCAGATACCGTAGGTATAGAATTGAGCTTATGATGGAGCAAAGCAGTATACTTGGGACAGCCGAAGGTGCATGATGGAGGGGTTAGATGATTATTACAGTTACGATGAATCCGGCGATCGATAAGACCGTGGATCTTGAGAATATACAACACGGGGGATTAAACCGCGTCAGGAATGTTCTCATCGATGCCGGCGGTAAGGGCATTAATGTATCTAAGACAATCAAGGAGCTTGGTGGTGAGACCATTGCAACCGGCTTTGTCGGTGGCAGCGGTGGTATGCTGATTAAGAAGGTTCTTCAGGATTTAGGAATACAAGCGGATTTCATTGAGATTAAGAATGAAGTTAGAACGAATCTAAAGGTGGTGGAGGCTGACGGAAATGTAACCGAGTTCAACGAGCCGGGGCCATTTGTATCAGAGGAGGAGCTGGAAGCATTAACACAAAAGCTTATAAGCTATGCCAACGAAGAGACTCTCTTTATCCTTGCAGGTAGTATCCCCAACGGAATTAGTAAGAAGGTATATCACACCCTGACAAAGACATTGAAGGAAAGAGGAGCAAAGGTGTTTGTGGATGCCGATGGGGAGTTATTTATCCATTCTCTGGAGGCGGGTCCGGATATTATTAAGCCGAACCGCCATGAGCTGGAGGAGTATTTTCATAAGGATTACCGTGTGGATGAAGCAGAGCTGATCAGCATGGGACAGTCCTTATTAGAGAAGGGGATCCAAATGGTTGCCATTTCCCTGGGACAGATGGGTGCATTGTTTGTGACAAAGGAGAAGGTACTTCGTTGTCCGGGACTTAAGGTAGAGGCCCACTCCACCGTAGGGGCCGGGGACGCTATGGTAGCAGCCCTGTCCTATGGTTATAACCAGGGCTTATCTATGGAGGAATGTGCAAGGCTTGGCATCGCTACCTCTGCAGGAGCGGTCACCACGAGGGGAACCAAGCCCCCGAAGCGCGAGTTAGTGGATGCGCTTTTAATGGATGCAAGGGTTCAGATTATAGGTTAATAAACTCATAAATAAAGGAAACTTTTTAATAGATGGATAGAAAGGAACATGCAGCGTATGAGAACAAAAGCGGTAAGAATGTATGGAATGGATGATTTAAGACTAGAAGAGTTTGATTTACCGGAAATTAAGGAAGATGAGATATTAGTCAAGGTGGTCAGTGACAGTATCTGTATGTCCACTTATAAATTAGTAAAGCAGGGTAAGAAGCATAAACGTGCACCCCAGAATATCGATACCAACCCCATTATCATTGGTCATGAATTTGCGGGAGATATCGTTAAGGTTGGAGCAAAATGGGCGGATCAATTTAAGCCCGGTCAGAAATTCGCTCTTCAGCCGGCATTAAATTATAAGGGAAGCTTGGCATCCCCCGGATATTCCTATGAATTTTTTGGAGGAGCCTGTACCTATTGTATTATCCCCCAGGAGGTAATGGAGCTGGGATGTCTTCTTAACTATGACGGTGAAAGCTATTTTGAAGCATCCCTCGGAGAGCCGATGAGCTGTATCATCGGGGGATATCATGCGAATTATCATACCAATAAGCAAAATTACAACCATTCCATGGGTGTGAAGGAAGGTGGAAATCTCCTCGTTATGGGCGGCTGCGGACCGATGGGTCTGGGTGCGGTCAGCTACGGTCTCTGTATTCCGAATAAACCCAAGAGACTGGTTGTAACCGATATCAGTGATGATCGGATTGCAAGAGCCCGTGAGGTAATCTCGGAGGAGATGGCAGCAGAGCATGGTGTTGAGCTGATTTATGTCAATACGCAGACCATGGAGAACCCCTTTGAGGAGCTGATGAAGCTGACAGAGGGCCTGGGCTATGATGATGTATTTGTTTATGTTCCGATTCGTCAGGTGGCTGAGATGGGAGATGCATTATTAGCCTTTGACGGCTGTATGAATTTCTTTGCAGGCCCGACGGATAATCAGTTTAAAGCAGAGATTAATCTTTATAATGTTCATTATACCAGTACACATATTATCGGTACCACCGGTGGTAATACGGATGATCTGGTGGAGGCCATTGACCTTGCATCCCGTAAACTGATCGAACCTGCAGTTATGGTAACCCATATTGGAGGAATTGACAGTGTGGCAGAGGCAACCCTAAATCTACCCCATATCCCCGGTGGCAAGAAATTAAATTATATGCATATTAATCTACCGCTGACTGCGATTGATGATTTTGAAGAATTGGGAAAAACCGATCCACTGTTTGCAAAGCTGTCTGAGTCCTGTAAGCGTCATAAGGGATTATGGAACAGTGAGGCAGAGAAGATCTTATTCGAACATTTTGGAGTATAATCAGTTAGGAGGACTACCATGGTAAGTCAAAAAGTAACCGTTAAGAATGCATCCGGACTCCATGCCAGACCGGCGAGTGAGCTAGCAAAGCTTTGTAGCAAGTGTAACAGTGATATTGCTATTGTAGTAGGAGAGAAGAGAATTAATCCGAAAAGCATCCTTATCTTGATGAGTGCTGCAATTCGCAGCGGCACTGAAATTGTCGTAGAGTGCAGTGGCGAGACGGAACAGGAGGACCTACAGGCAATTATCAGTGCAATCGAGAGTGGATTAGGAGAATAATGGAGGTTGTACGATGCTAGCTGTTAATGTTGAGAGGACTGCTTCGAGAGGAATTGCAATCGGTAAGGCCTTTATCGTAGAGCGACCACTACTGAAGAAGGTATTTGATCCGATCTCCGAGCAGGAGACCCAGGAACAAATCAGACGATATGAAGAGGCAGTTGCTAACGCCTCCCAGGAATTGTTGCACCTTGCTACAACCAATGAAATCTTTGGTGCTCATCTGGAGATGGTGAAGGATATTGCCCTTTATGAAGGTGTCATTACGAAGATAAAAAGCGATCGACTTTGTGCGGAAGCGGCTTTAGAGGCCACGGCAGCAGAATTCCTATTCGTCTTCGAGAGTATGGAGGATGAATATATGAAGGAAAGAGCAGCCGACATAAAGGATGTGAGCCACCGCCTGATGTGCCAGCTTCAAGGTGTTAAGAGTAATCCCTATGAGGGGATTACCGGAGAGGTAATTCTCTTCGCTAAGGATCTGACTCCTTCCGATACTGTTGCCTTGGACCTGACTCACATTAAGGGCTTTGTTACCGAAGAAGGTGGAATTACAAGTCATGTATCCATCCTGGCGAAGGGACTCGGGTTACCGGCACTGGTAGGTGTTACGGGAATCCTTGGCAAGGTGAAGAAGGATGATATTGTGATAATGGATGCCCAGGAGGGAAGAATTATTATTCAGCCGGATGAGGCAACCATGGAGCAATATGGGAGATTAGTGGAAGCGCAAAGACGAGAACAGGAAGAGCTGTCAAAGCTGAAGGCCTTACCTGCCATTAGTAAGGATGGCAGGCTGGTGCAGCTGTGTGCCAATGTCGGCGGGATTAAGGATATTAAGAAGGCAATTGAGTATGGCATCGATGGAGTCGGCCTATTTCGAAGTGAATTTCTATACATGGATCAGGACCATTTTCCGACGGAGGAGGAACAGTTCGCGGTATATAAAGAGGCAGCGATGCTCTGCGGTAAGGAATTAACCATTCGTACATTGGATATTGGCGGTGACAAGGGTCTGTCCTATTATGAGTTTGAGAAGGAGGAGAACCCCTTTTTGGGCTGGAGAGCAATCCGTATCTCCTTGGAGCTTAAAGAGGTGTTCAAGGCTCAGCTAAGAGCCATCCTTCGTGCCGGTGTATACGGTGATATAAGAATTATGTTCCCCATGATCATATCCTTAGAGGAGCTTCGGGGGGCCAAGGCCATTCTTGAGGAATGTAAGGAGGAGTTGGGACAGCAGAAGATGGAATTTTCCCGGGAGATAGAGGTTGGTATGATGATTGAAACCCCGGCTTCTGTGTTGATGGTGGAGGATTTTGCTTCAGAGGTTGATTTCTTCAGCATCGGTACCAATGATTTAACACAGTATCTACTGGCAGTAGACAGGGGGAATCAGAGGATTTCCCATCTGTATAACACCTTCCATCCTGCAGTGCTTCGCAGTATCAAGCGTGTTATTGATGCGGGTCATAGTCATTCCATAAAGGTTGGAATGTGCGGTGAGTTTGCCGGAGATGAGAAGGCAGTAAAGCTGCTCTTAGGTATGGGGCTGGATGAATTCAGTATGTCTGCCTCTACTCTATGGAATGTCAAAAAACTGATTCGCTCCTCTTCCTATGAGAAGGCAAAGCACCTTGCCGAGGAGGCTTGTCGGATGCAGACAATTGCTGAGGTACATTGTTTATTAGATAACTTTTGATATAAACTTTCTTTTTAATAGGTTCAAAGTAAAGCAGCCGGGTGATAGATGCCCGGCTGTTTTACTTTGAAGTAATTCGAGTCACTGGCACATGGTTAACTCCAGGTTAAATTTATTAACTTATATTAACTGTAAATCCATTGTAAATCCTATGTTTCTGATCTACAATTAATTACAGGAAGCATATTGAGTGAATTAGGAGTCGGTGATACAGGAGGATTCGAAATGAAAGAACTACAAATCGGAGCGATTATTGCAAAAAAGAGGAAGGAACGGGGAATAACCCAGGAGGAGCTGGCGAGGCACCTGGGTGTATCAAAGCCCGCAGTGTCGAAGTGGGAGTCAGGTCAGAGCTATCCGGACATCCTGTTATTACCGATTCTAGCCTCTTATTTTGACATTACGGTAGATCAATTAATGGGTTACGAGCCACAGATGACCAAAGAGGATATTCGAAAGCTCTACTACCGATTAACGGAGTCCTTTACGAAGGAGCCCTTTGAGA
>JAEYXC010000190.1 GCA_023428655.1 Bacillota bacterium
AGCTGCGAAGTATCACTATATTATCCACACCGAGTGAGGTTTTACCGGTCGTTATCAACAACAAGCAGCTGGATGCTTCCCTTGAGACCTTATTGGATTACCGCCCTATCACGCTACGCAACGAAAAGGAACGGGCTATTTTTAAGCTTCAGGAGGGAATTTGTCTGGGCTTTCGTAATTTTCTGAATGCACAGGGCTTTACCGAGATTCACTCTCCAAAGATCGTCTATGCGGGAGCCGAAGGCGGATCCAATATTTTTAAGCTTGATTATTTTGGCGGTGACGCTTATCTTACCCAAAGTCCGCAATTCTACAAGCAGATGATGGTAGGAGTGTATGAAAGGGTTTACGAAATCGGTCCCGTATTCCGGGCGGAGAAGCATGATACCTCCAGACATCTGAACGAATACACCAGCGTTGACTTTGAGATGGGCTATATCGAACACTTCGAGGAAATCATGGAAATGGAGACTCGTATGCTTCGATTTACACTCAATTTCATATCCGAGTATTATCAGAAGGAGATATCCTTGCTAAAAATAAATATGCCCGAAATCACCTCCATTCCCGCTCTCTCCTTCAAGGAAGCAAAGGAAATGATTGCGGATGCTTACCACCGCGAAGTCAAGGACTGGGACGACTTTGAACCCGAGGAGGAGAGGCTGTTATATGAATTGGTTCGTAAGCTTACCGGAAGTGAATTTGTATTCGTTACCCACTATCCAACAAAGAAACGCCCCTTCTATGCGATGGAGGATCCCACAAATCCGGAGGTTACATTAAGCTTCGACTTACTGTTTCGCGGCATGGAGATTACCACCGGTGGACAACGAATCCATAATTACGAAAAACAGCTTAAGAAGATGCTGACTAGAGAGATGCATCCGGAGGAGTTCGATAGCTATCTGATGATACACAAATATGGAATGCCCCCTCACGGTGGACTCGGACTTGGATTAGAGCGTTTTACCAGCAGGCTTTTGGAGCAAAACAATGTAAGACGGTCCTGTCTGTTCCCCAGAGATATTAACCGACTTACACCGTAGCTGTTACTGATTTACTCGATTGCCGATCAGATCGATTTTCCATTAGGCAGCATTCATTTCATTTAATACCGAACGTTAACTCCTAATCCTCATTCCTAATCAAAAATACGGGTAGCTTCCATCACCCTATGTCGATGGAAATAACCCGTATGTTGGAATAAAGCAAATTTTTTATGGTTCGTATACTACGAAGCTAGCTCAAGGAATCAAGCTGTTCCTTCCTACGCTCCTGCTTCGCCTTGGCATTTTCGAAATCCTGCTGATTCATATGCTCTGCATTGTGATTAAGATAGCCTTCGGCAAATAGCAGTCGCTTCTCTGTATTTTCCTTTTGTTTATTATTAATACTATCTCCATAAGCAACCTTTTCTTTAAGATGGTCAATCTCGCCCTGGCGTTCTCTCTGAATCTCCTTGGCATGCTGAATATTCTGAGGGGAACGAGATATATCCGAATGTTCCTCCAGATGACGCTCCGTTCTGGTTTTCTTCTCAACCAGATTCTCAATATGCTCGATTCGTCTTTCGTTTTCTGATCCGCTCTTAAATTGCTCCATATTTATCCTTCCTTTCCATTCCTTGATCGAGAAAATATTCTCCCTCTTATTTTCTCCTGGCTTAGGATAGGATATTCTAAAAATAATTTATTTCCGATTTCTCATGTAGTAAAACATGTATTGCTGGACTATGCCGGCATGACCCTGATAAAGCTGCAGGTCAAATTCATTTTGGTACACTTCCTCAAGGATCCTTTTTATCCACACATCAATGGGAAATACCTCGATATGATGAAGGCCATAAAGACAGATACAATTGGCTACCTTTTCTCCAATTCCATGAAGCTTTTTTAATGCTTCAAAGGCTTCGGAATAACAATAGGTTTTAATCTCATCCGGCTTCAGTTGTCCGTTCTGTATTGCTTGTGATGCCCGAAGGATATATTCATCTCGATAACCTACCTTTAGCTCCCGCAGCTCATCCTTGGTAGCCTTCGCTAATTGCTCCGGTGTAGGAAATGCATACAAATCCCCCTCCTTACCTCTAGCCCCTTCAATTCTACTTCCATATCGTTGGCATAAGGCTTCCACAGCACTTTTAATTGCAGGAATATTTTTATTCTGTGAGAGAATAAAGCTAATCATCATTTCAAAAAAATCCTGCTTTAAAATTCGAATTCCTTTCCCGAATTCTGCGGCTGAACGAAGAAAGGAATCTTCTCCGTTCCTTAATCTATTCACCAACCCTTGATAATCATACTCCAGATCAAAGTAATCCTTCCACAGCTCCTCATATTCCTCCTCGCTACAGCTCAGTTCAACCACGTCTTCTTCCAGCTGGCGTAATTCTAGATATTTTCCAAAAGCAATGAGATTATAGCAGCCTTCTCCCATGTAATTCATACGAAAGCATTGGCCTGATTCCGCTATTTGCTCAATATTAAAATTTTCATTATGTACCTTCATTATTCACCTCTTGTATTATGTCAATCATACAGCATTATGTCTCACCCGACCTCCCAGTCGGATGACAATCATCTCACTTTCAAATCAGCTAAGTCATACCTAGCATTTCATTTCAATGGTCAATGTAATCTTACATTGTTTCGTACTAAACGTATAAAATCAATCTACTCATCTTATCTACTCCCACAAATAAACCTTTTCTTATGGATTGGAAGCTTTGCTCTGTAATAATGTCGGTGCTTCTCCCGATTAAATTATATCTCTATAATCTTTAATCTACAAGTTTCAGGTTCTGGAAGAAGGGTTATAAAAGGCCCCCTCCTCTTGTAATTTTCATATACATACGATACAATTACTGTTACTATGGCGTGAAGCGTTGGCTTTTCTGTCAATATATTATCTTTCAATTCGTCTTTCGATTGAAACCGTCACTCGAAAGTAAGGGGAATAGAATTAATAATGATTTGGAGGTTGGATGATGTTGAAAATGAGACTTGAAGAATTCACTCTGCGACTTGCCACTGTGGAGGACACTGCTCTAATACTGGATTTTATTAAGGAGTTGGCTGAATATGAGCACATGTCGGATCAGGTAGTAGCAACGCAGGAGCTGTTGCAGGAAACTATCTTTGTTCAAAAGAAGGCTGAGGTGGTTATCGCTGAATATCAGAATAGACCCGTCGGCTTTGCGCTGTTCTTTCACAATTATTCTACCTTTCTTGGCAGACCCGGAATCTATCTAGAAGACCTTTATGTGAAGGAAGAAATGAGGGGCATGGGCTTTGGCACTCAAATTCTATCTTTTTTGGCAAAATTAGCAACCGAACGGGGCTGCGGAAGATTGGAATGGGCATGTCTTGACTGGAATGAACCCTCCATCCAATTCTATCAGTCCATGGGGGCTGTACCGATGAGCGAATGGACTGTATATCGTCTACAGGGGGAAGCACTACAGAATATGGCAGCCCGTACGATCGAATAATCCATCTTTCTACACGAAAACACATTGAGTAATCCATAGGAATCACGTATAATACATATGTAACAACAAGGATTGATGGCAATGGAGCCGGAGGATTTTCGACAACATGAATAATTTTTCTTACATACACCGCTATCTAATGGGGCAGCTTAGGCGAATCTATTTTATGGCCTTACCGGAGTCCAAACAGGACTTAAAAAGCAGCCGCATCTATTATACCACTGCGGACAGTGCTGCTCAAACCATAGGACAGCTGGCAGGAGGTACCTTCCTGGCCACCTTGATGTCCCATAGCGGAATCTCGGATGCAAATATCGGCATCATTACCTCCTTAGTCAGTTTTGCTGCTTTGACTCAGCTCTTTTTAATTAATTATTTTAAAAAGATTAAAAAGTACAAATTTCTTGTTACCGTCACTGCTTTGCAGCGTGTTCTTTTTGCTGCCCTTTATTTTGTCCCCTTGTTTATGATCAGTGATACGGCCAAGGCCTTTCTCATCGTTATTTTATATTTCGTTGGTCAGGTCTTCGTACAGATCGGAACCCCGGCATCACAGGATTGGATTGCCAGCCTGGTACCCAGCCGTCTTAGAGGAAAGTACTTCTCGATCAAGGACTCCGTAGCAGTATTTGTGGTCTCCAGTATGATGCTGATCTGTGGAATGATTTTGGATTATTTTAAGAAGGCTGACATTTTCACCGGCTTTATTATCATCGGTGTACTTATCTTTATATTGACATTAATCAATGTCATAGGACTTTCCTTAATGAAGGAGCCAAAGCTTTCCTATGTTAATCACGATGGTAAGGAGATGCATGGTCGACTTGCCAAAAGAGCTAAGGAGCAGGTGGTTGTCGTAAAGGGACAAAGCATCTTCTCTGAAATCAAGGAAGCAATATGCGACCGTAAATATCGAAAGGCTTTCTCCATACAATTCCTCTTTACCTTAGCTTTTTATATCTGTACTCCCTTTAATTCCAGTTATATGATCAATGATTTAGCCTTACCCTATACCTTTATCATGCTGGTGGGCTTTATTTTCAATCTGTACCGTATCTATATCATGCCAAGACTGGGCAGGCTAGCTGACAAACATGGAATGGGAAAGGTTCTTCGCTTTACTTTACTGGCATTGGGAATGAACTTTCTATCCGTTGCCTTCATGATGCCCTTCAATGCATATCCGATGTTTATTTTATCCTCCTTCTTTAGCTCCACTGCGTGGGCCTTCGTGGGCATTGGTTTATTTGGCATACAGTTGGATTTTTATCGGAGTGAGAAGCGTATGATTTGGCTTACCTTGACCTCCTCCGTCTCCGGGCTATTCGGCTTTCTTGTTTCTGTAGTAGGTGGCTCCATCTTGGATAAACTACAGCAGTTGAACCTTAATTTGTTTGGACAGAAAATATATGCTCAGCAGATTCTGAACCTGATGGGCTTTGCAATTATTGTATTAGCGGTAATCTTTATCCGCTGCCGAATAGAGACAGAGAAGATTGACACCAATCGTCAAGATGGCAGGGTTAAGGTTTAGCGGCTATTTCCCTTTACCGTATGGCTATATTCTATTTCTGGCCTCCACCTGCTTTATTTGGTAATAATTCCTTATCCTATTGCCTATGTTATCCAATATAAGTTATAATATTTGAGTAACCATCAAACACAATGACTTATCATAATGGAGGTAATTGATATGGAAACCAGACCGTACATTTCCTGGGAATTAATTGGAGCTTTCATGACTGCTACGTTTGAGAAGCTAGGAGTTCCCCATGAGGAAGCAGTAATCTGCGCCGATGTATTAATGGAAAGCGACCGGAGAGGGATCGAAAGCCATGGGTGTAACCGCTTTAAGGCAATCTATATCGATCGTATGGAGGAGGGCATTCAGAAGCCTGTGACCGAATTTGATATTATCCGAGAGACCCCCACTACTGCTGTGGTGGATGGTCATGACGGGATGGGGATGATTGTCGGTTACCGTTCCATGCAAATGGCCATTGATAAAGCGAAAAAATATGGGATGGGAATGGTGGCAGCCCGTAACTCCACACATTACGGTATTGCAGGATATTATTCCACTATGGCTACAAAGCAAGGCCTGATCGGCATCACCGGAACCAATGCAAGACCCTCCATTGCACCTACCTTTGGCGTTGAAAATATGCTGGGCACCAATCCGCTTACCTTTGGATTTCCAACGGATGAGGATTTTCCTTTCGTGCTTGACTGTGCAACCAGCATAACACAACGTGGTAAGATAGAATATTATGCCCGCACCGGACAGGACACGCCGAAGGGGATGGTAATCGGACAAAACGGCGAGGCAATGACCGAAAGTAAACAGATTCTGACCGACCTTACCAAGGGAAATGCTGCCTTAGCACCCCTCGGTGGAATTGGGGAGGAGCTGGCCGGTTACAAGGGTTATGGCTATGCAACCGTAGTAGAGATATTATCCGCGGCCTTGCAAGCGGGCAGTTACCTGAAGCTTCTATCGGGTATCTCGGAGCAGGGCGAAAAGCAGCCGTATCACCTTGGACATTTCTTCATTGCCATTGATCCGGAGGCCTTTCTTGGTCTCGATACCTTCAAAAAAATTACCGGTGACATCCTGCGCTCCCTGCGCTCCTCTAAGTTAGCTCCCGGTGAAGAACGTATCTATACTGCCGGAGAGAAGGAGTACCTATGCTGGTTAGAACGACAGGACAAAGGGGTACCGATCGGCGAATCCGTTCAGAAGGAATTCATCGAGGTACGTGATAAATATAATCTTCCCTTTACCTTTCCCTTTGAGGCTGTATAGCTATCATCATTAATAGAATAAATTCAATTTTAAGCCCATATGTGAAAGCGAGACCATGTTTTGTCACTTCCCATAGGGGCTTTTTTTATTGTAATTTTTGATTGACAACAGGATGTATTATGACTTATAATTACAGCTGACAAGACAGCTATCATGTCTCTTGTAAATAGAACCATATATCATTCATCGTGACATTATTGGTTCCGATTGCAATGATATTAAGATACAAAAAGGGAAGATTTAGAACTGCCAAATTCGGCAGAATGGAGGCTATTATGACAAATAACACATCTAACAAAGTAAAAATCATGACCGTTGCAGCACTTCTTAGTGCTCTGGGCATCGCAATACCGATGTTTGCTCCCAAGATTATTATTGAGCCCGCATCCTTCACCTTAGCAAGTCACGTTGCGGTATTTATCGCAATGTTTATCTCGCCCGTAGTGGCAATTACCGTTGCACTGATTTCCGGCATCGGCTTCTTTATTGCAGGCTTTCCGCTTGTTGTAGTGCTTCGTGCTTTGACTCATCTAATCTTTGCCTCCCTCGGTGCGTTCATTCTTAAGAAAAACAATAACATTTTACTATCCCCAAAGACCAGCGTTCCCTTCGCTGTATTGATTTCCCTGATCCATGCCATTGCAGAGGTTTCCATAGTCAGTCTGTATTATTTTGGCACCGGTGCTGCGATTAACTCCTACTATATCTTCGTTCTGGTTGGTATCGGAACATTGGTGCATAGCTTAGTGGATTTCTCAATCGCCGGCTTCGTCTGGGTACCTCTCCAGCATGTTTTGACCATTCCTGCTAATGCGAAAATCCGACGCTCCACCAACTAATAAATTCATCAATTAAGAAATAAAGAGCTACAGGAAGCCCCTTACTAGGTGAACTTTCTGTAGCTCTTTTTATTTCACAAATTATGAATCGTATATTAGTCCCAAGCATTATCATTCCACTCGATAGGTAACCGAGTTATCATCCCAGCTCATCTCAAGCTCTGATTCAATGATTGTAACGGAAAGCACCTTCATGAGATCAACCTCATAGGACGTGATATCTCTTCCCGATTCGTCCGAAACCACCCTGACAATCGGTCTCAGCGGGAAATTACTATTTTGCTCCTTCACAATACCAATGGTACCGTCGGACAAGCGTACCATGGAGCCATTCGGATAAATTGCAATCTGTTTGATCAGAACCGACACCAGCTTTAAGTCAAATTGCGTCTCGGCATGCTCCACTAAATAATTCACGGCTTGGTTGGAGCTCCATTTTCTTCGATAGCATCGATCCGAAACCAATGCATCATATACATCAGCAATCGCCACAATTCTAGTAAACTCGTGCAGCTCCGAGGCCGGAGTACCTGTCGGGTATCCTTTGCCATCCATTCTTTCATGATGATATAAGGATATAATTCTTGACAACTCGGTTAGATTTACACATTTCTTTAAGGCCTCATAGCCTAACACGGTATGCTGCTTAATATATTCAAATTCCTCGTCGTTTAGCTTGCCATCCTTATTCAATATCTTATTATCCAGGAGAATCTTACCCATATCATGAAGTAACGCCCCTGCCCCCAGCTTCTCCAGCATGGGTCTGTTGTAGCCTAATTTAGTCGCAATGATTAAGGAATATACCGTTGTACTCACCGAATGGGTAAAGGTATACTCATCGGATGCTCCGATGTCTGTTAGACTGATTAATATATCGGGATTGGAAAGTATCTCATCAATAATATTATTCACAGCAACTGACAGCTGTTGAATATCAATTATTGTCTTTGTAGCAAACTCTTCCATGGTCTGACGCAGAACCTGCTTGCATACCTGCCTGGTCTCCTCGGAAATCGCATCCGGAATTTCTATTCCATCACTCTTTCTATCCTCAATATAAACATACTCTATACCCAATCGTTTCAGACTATTGGTATATCTCTCAAGATCACCGGTACCTTCCTTTAATACCAAGCAATCTCTATAATAAATCGATTTCGCTAATGTCATCTCTGACTTTAACATTGATAAAGAAACTAGCCGCATCCAATATCTCCTTTATAACACATAGAAAGGTGACCGCTTTGCAGGCACCTTATCTAATTCCCTTTTATTAAATTTAAGCATTCCACATGGAATAGATATCAGTATCAACAATGAATACCTTACAATATTTATCTTCATCATACTTTATTGTCCATAAAGTGTCAATAAGTACCAGTAGAATTCTTAAAATATTACATAATAATACATAATATTTAATAAAAGAAAGAAAAATGACGAAAAAACAGAGCTGTAATTGCTGCTTATTCTACCATATGCATCCACAACAGATCCTTTTTTGTGTTTCACCAGTCAGTCTATCCCATCTCATATCTCTGGTATCAAAGAGCATTCTCCTTAATGTATTGTATCAAATCATCCACTTGTGTAAATGCCAGAGCGACCACTGTATCAGCGGCTCCATAATAGATTGCTATTCTTCCTGTGGCAGCGTCCTGTAAGGTTGCGCAAGGGAACGTAACATTCGGAACATCTCCTACACACTCATATAGCTCTGTGGGATGGAAAATAAACGGTTTGCATCTATACTTTACCTTCCAGGGCTCATCAATATCCAAAATCGCAGCTCCCATGGAATAAATCATACCGTTACAGGTGGTTCCGACACCATGAAAAATCAACAACCATCCTTCCTCCGTCTCGATGGGAATCGGGCCGGCTCCAACCTTAGTCCAGGCCCAGCCCTGTGCCTGCATTACAAAACGATGATATCCCCAATGCTCCATATCCGGACTCTGACTTAAATACATATCTCCGAAGGGGGTGTGTCCATTGTCACTGGGTCTGGAAAACATCATGTATTTTCCATTAATTTTTCTCGGAAATAAAACACCATTGCGATTAAAGGGAAGGAAGGCATTCTCTAGCTGATAGAATTTCTTAAAATCATAGGAGTATGCCACCCCGATGGTCGGCCCATGATAATTATTACACCAGGTTACGTAATAACGGTCCTCAATCCAACATACTCTGGGATCATAGCCACAGGCAACACCGATCTGCTCCTCCATCTGATTATATAGAGGCATTGGATTATGCTCGATATCCCAATTAATTCCGTCCTTGCTCTTTCCCAGAAAAAGCCTTTGCTGCATTGCTTTATCATCACTTCGAAATACTCCGACAAAGGCTCCATCCTTTGCAATCACCGCACTATTAAAAATACTATTCGCGCTGGGTATCTGATTCCTCCTAATAATTGGATTATTGCTATATCTCCATACAATGTCTTCACAGTCCGCTGGTCGATTTTGCCATGGTATATTGGGCAGATTTTCACCTATTATCATAATAACCTCCAATTCCATGCATCTATAGTGCATTTTGTGTGCGTTTTATATTGATAATTATACCAATAATTTGATATTCTGTCCATCCTTATATTACATTTATACATGATATTTCCTTATCCTTGCACGGATAAGTGAATATTGTACTGTTTCACATTTCTATTTGGTATTTCCATTGGTTTATGTTATGGTAATTCTATATAGAATTTTACAGCGAGGAGCAAGGCCATGACCAAAGGAAGGGGTTCTTTAAGACAATTAATTATAAGCTCACAGCGTCCGCACAATCCGAGGGCAATCCTTAAGGAACGCCTGTTACTAATCCTCATTATATTCGGAATTGGTCTTTTTCTTAGTATCCTACCAATGGGTTGTCCGTTGAAATATCTCACCGGCATCTCCTGCCCGGGCTGTGGTATGACAAGAGCCTTTATTTCCCTGCTTTTGCCGGATGTCAGTCTCGCTCTTCATTACCATCCTCTATTTATCCTCGTGCCGGTCATGGCGATACTCTATTTGTTCGGCTTTTACCTAAATCCAAAGCTTTTAAGAGTATTATGGATCTTTCTTATAACCATATTTCTATTAACCTATTTGGTTCGCTTATTCTTCACTCGGAATGACGTTGTAGAGATCGACCTTCAATCTGGCATAATCATTAAGCTATATCATAACCTGCTTGGTAGCTTTTCATGATGCCTTCCGAATCATGTACAAAAAATATTGTACTTTTTATATATGCTTTTGTTTTAAATTTGTATTATAATGGAAGAAACCAGCAAATACACAGAAAGACAGGTATACATATGGAGATAAATCATATTCAAATGAGCACGGATAAGATCAAGAAGAATATTAACAAGGTAATCGTTGGTAAATCAGAGATTGTCGATCTAATTCTAACCGCATTGCTATCCGGCGGACATATTCTCTTGGAGGATGTTCCGGGCACGGGTAAGACCTTAATGGCAAAATCCCTGGCCCGTTCCATAGCGGCAGGCTTTAAACGGATTCAGTTCACACCGGATCTTCTTCCCTCCGATATCACCGGATTAAATTATTACAATCAAAAGCAGGGTGACTTCACCTTTCATAGCGGCCCTGTATTCACCAATATTCTATTGGCGGACGAGATTAACCGCGCCACACCAAGAACACAATCCAGTCTGTTAGAATGCATGGAGGAACGTCAGATTACCGTCGACGGCGAGACTCATTTACTTGAGCAGCCCTTCTTGGTCATTGCTACCCAGAATCCCATTGAGACCGCAGGAACCTTCCCTTTGCCGGAGGCTCAGCTGGATCGCTTTCTGATGCAGCTAAAGATGGGGTTCCCAAATCACCATGAGGAGCTTATGATATTGAACCGTTTTATTCAGGAAAGCCCTCTGGATCACCTTATGCCGGTATGCACCAAAGAAGAGCTCTTAATCATGCAGGAGGCTGTAAAATCGGTATATGTACATCCTTCCATCTTGGAATATATGATTGCACTTGTGAACAAAACCAGAGATCAGGATCAGATTGTCCTGGGGGTTAGCCCTCGTGGAAGTCTGGCACTCCTACGTGCCTCACAGGCCTATGCCGCTATATGCGGTTCTCTATATGTTACACCTGAGATTGTAAAGTACCTTGCCCCTTTTGTTCTGACCCATCGCTTAATTCTTCGCACCGGCTTTCATAAAACCGGTTCAGCCCATGAATTCATGAAAAAGGTTCTGGACGAGACACCGGTTCCAACGGAGAATTTCACAAGACAATAGGTTCGATTATGGAGGGTTTTGACTTATGAAGCTGATTGCCGCATTAATCGGAGCATTGCTACTCTTTGAATTGCAGAAAATACTGTATCGTCGTTATTGGAACAAAAATCTTACCATAGATCTACGCCTATCCGAGCATCAAGCCGTTGAGGGTGATTGGCTTTATTTAATTGAAACTATAACCAATCGGAAGCTTCTTCCGCTTCCTGTATTAAAGCTAAAGTACATAACCTCGAGGAACCTCCGGTTTCCAGATACACGCTTAACCGAGACGACGGACCATACCTATCGCAATGACCTGTTTTCCCTTATGATGTATCAGAAGCTAACACGAAGCATCCCCTTTCAATGCACCAAGAGGGGCTATTACACCATTGATAAAATCGTACTGGTATGCAATGATATTCTCCTTCAATCCGAATTGGTATCCGAAGCTGATGCTAAGCTACAGCTTTATGTTTATCCAAAGACAATTGAGTTTTCCCGGCTTCCGATTCCTTTTCAAAGCATGCTTGGAACCGTGCTTACGAAGCGCCTACTTTTTGAAGATCCCTTTGAGTTTAAAAGCATCCGCCCGTACCAGTCCTATGATACAATGAAAACCATTAATTGGAAGGCTTCCGCAAAGACCGGCTCACTAATGGTAAATGTACACGACCATACTGCCTCCATGCAGGTTAAAATCCTGTTGAATCTAGAAGGTGATACGCTGCGGAAAATGGAGGAGCTGGAAGAGGAAGCGATTCGTCTGGCCGCAACCCTTGCCTCTTATTTCATCGAACAGAAAATCTCCACCTCCCTATATACCAATGCCCTAGATGTAATCAGTAAGGAGGCAGTTAAGACGTCAACAGGCTCCGGTCCTAGCCATATCCGTACTATGAATGAAGCCCTGGCACGGATCGACACCTCTCAGGCACCCCCCTCCTTTGTCAGTAGCCTTGGCGATGAATTGGAGGCTTCTGATCTGAATGAATACCTTATATTGATTTCCTCCTACCAACGAAAGGACCTACAAGAAAGGCTTTCCCTTCTGGCGCGGAAGAAAGTTGATTTCATCTGGATTATTCCGGTAAATAATGAGACCTCCCTAACTATTGAAAACGAACTCTTCCATCATGTTATACCCTGGGAACTTTAAAGCAAATAACTCATCAAACAGAACGGAGGGATGCTATGAATATCAGGCGGCATCAGCTGGTCATCGATATGATCAATCTTACTATGTGCTTTATTCCGACTTATCTAACAATCGCCACCTTACTATATTACTTCGATCCGCAATCCCCAGTCCATACACTGTCACTGTTGCCCGTACCCATCCTCTCCTATCTAATCAGAAAATATACTCATTACATCTGGTCCTTCCTTCTCCTCCATGGTGTCTTACTATTGGGCTATCTACTGCTGTTTACAAATATTTATCTTGTTACCGCGGCCTGTATCTATGTGGTCATCCTGGCTGCTGTGGCATATTACAGAAAGAACAAAAGGATTGAGCTGGAAAACACCTCTTCCTTGCTATTGATACCGTTGATATTGTTATATTTCATCTGTATTTATGCCGGTTTGGCAGAGCTACAACAGCTTTGCTTTATCCTCTCCATTGTATTCGCTTTATTGTATGTTGTGAACGAGTATCTGCTCAACCTAGAGCGGTTTGTGTACAATCATGAGGGAATGGTGAACATTCCGTACCACCAAATCAAGAATTCCAACACGGTTATGGTAGCATTTCTTTGCGCTCTTATCCTTGCTGCGATGCTGCTCTTCTCACAAATTCCTCTGGGCCGTCTTCTCTCTCGTGTGGGACAGCAGATAATACGCTTCCTCCGCTACCTTATCTCCTTAATTCAGTTTAAGGAACCGGAGGTAGCCCCCTTACCGGAGGAAGAGGATATGTTGATTGAGGACTACCCCATCAGCGAACCCTCCCCCCTTATGGAGATCATTGCACAGATACTTCAGTGGGTGGCTATTGCCCTTGCCGTTGTTTTTGCTATCGCTGCTATTCTTTACACCTTGTATCAGATATACCAATACTTCTACCTTAAGAGTGAGGAAGCCCTGAAGGACCGAATTGAGTTCCTTTCCCCCTTTGTACAGAGAGAGCGAAGCAGAAAGGCTCCTCGTAAAAAACTTCGGAACCTCTTTGGTCGATCCAATAATGCTCAAATACGCAAGCATTTTACACAAGCTGTCACAGCAAGCCTTACTCCGGATATCACCTTGGACAAAAGTCTCACCCCTTCTCAGCTCTCAGACATAATTCTTCCCTCACAATCCACCGCTTCCATGGCGGACAAAGACCATCAAATAGCGGAGAATGAGGGCAATGCTACCGATGCCTCAGGCTATGCACACGACCCCATCCAATACAAGAAGATGCAGATCACAAAGTATTACGAGAAGGCAAGATATAGCAATGAGGATTGCTCAAAGGAGGAGGTCCGCCTTCTTAGGAAGCTACTGAAAAGCAAAGACTAGGAAAATTTGTTTTCTAGTTAAACATTTTTTAATGTAAAAAATGCCGAATTTCCAAATTTTGTACCGACAAATTGTATATAAAACCCATCGAATTTTTTACCTTTTACACGTTGTGCTTTATGATGCAAAATGTTACAATTATACACATAAAGACACAATATGCAATGACTTGAATACAATTTCATATGGGGAGGGTTTACGAATGAATTTACTAAAAATGCTAAAGAAATTCTTATTTAACCAGAAGAATACGCAATCGCTGATTCTTCGACTACCGACAATAATTCTAGGTTTGCTGCTTTTCACATCCATTATAGGATTGATTAGCCCGACTGTATTTCGATTTGTCATTCCCGTTATTCTTGTTATCTTGATTATCCTTTCAGCAATTCTATTGGTATTACTCTTTCAGTTCATTAAAGGTGTTCGTTTGATCGATGAAAATGCGATTACCCTATCACAAGGTAATCTTAACATCAATGATATCATTTCCGA
>JAEYXC010000192.1 GCA_023428655.1 Bacillota bacterium
CTCTTTCAAAAATTCCAGCTGCTCCTTCGTCTCTATTCCCTCCGCAACCACATCAAACTCCAAGTCATGGGCAAGTGATAAAATATTTTTGATTAACAATGTGTCGATGCCGTTTTCATTGATGGAGCGAATAAAGCTTTTATCCAGCTTTATGATATTAATCGGAAACTTCTTCAGATAATTTAGAGAGGAATATCCTGTTCCAAAATCATCCAGTGCTACCCGAATACCTAAGCTCTTTAAGCGGTTAAGATGTTTGATTACGATTTCAACATCCGATATATTCGCTGTCTCTGTAATCTCAATTACCACCTTGGTAAAATCCACCCTTGCATCTACAAATATCTGCTCCAGCTCCATAAAGTTCCTTTCACTGGTAAGTGTCTTGCCGGATAGATTGATCGACATAATAATCTCCGAGAAACCCATATTTTCTATGGTAGCCTTCTGCTCCAGTGCCTTAGCAATGATCCATCTCTCCAGCCGAAAGATTTGACCGGAATCCTCTGCCACCGGGATAAATTCTCCCGGCGAAATGAAGCCCTTCTGTGGATGTTGCCATCGAACCAAGACTTCCATTCCGTTCATGACTCCGGTAGCAAGATCAAATTGAGGCTGATAATAGAGCACAAATTGCTCCTCATCAATTCCATACTGGAGATTATTAATCATTTCCATTTGTCTGAGATTCTCGTCATCTATCTGCTCCTGATAGAATAACACTCGATTTTTACCCTCTCTTTTTGCCTCATACATAGCTATGTCCGCATTCTTTAACAACTGGTTTGAATCCATACCGTCATAAGGATAGGATACTACGCCGATACTCATTGAGATAAAGAACTGATAATTCTCAACGGACCAGGTATTGCTGATTCTTCTTCGGAGCTCTTCCATATATTCCAGTAGCTCCTCCTTGTTCGTACGAAAGAAAAGGATCGCAAATTCATCCCCACCAAGCCTTGCCACAATGTTCGGCTCCTTGACCTCTGACCGAAGACATTCAGCAAAATAAGCAAGGAACATATCACCCACCTGATGTCCCATGGAGTCATTGATGGTCTTAAAATTATCAATATCTATATAAGCAATCAGGAAGCTTTTGATGTTCTCCTGAAGTACATATCGATTGACTTCGCTTTCAAACATAGTTCGATTCATAAGACCGGTCAGGCTATCATAGATTGCAAGCTGCCTTACCTGCTCTTCATACCGTTTTCTTTCACTGATATCCACACCAAAGGATACAAAATAGCTTCTTGCCGGGTCCGTCGGTGAGGTCATAAGACTACTGCTCCACAAAACATTGATGACCGTTCCGTCCTTACCGATAATCGGGAGCTCATAATTACTAACCTGCTTCTTCCCTCTTATCTCCATAAAATTCTTCCGCAATATAGAACGATTGTCCGGAGCTATCATAACTTCCATCCAACTCCTATCCTTCATATCCTCTGCGGTATAGCCACATACCCTCTGGGAATAGGGATTAAAACTTAGGATTTTATTCTCATCATGGGTTACTATAAACACCGGTGCCTCTGCTATGATGCTTTCCGTCAGTTGTTTTTGGTATACGAGCTCTGCTTCTATTCTCAATTGCTCCTCATGAGCAACCTGAAGCTTGGCATAGGCAGCTACTGTTTTATTCATTACCTGTTTTAATAAAAGCATGCGCTGTCGTATCAGATAGTATACCACCACGGTAGTAATCAATATGTATAGCCAACCTTTATAGGTCTGAAAAATCCGATACTCCTGGGAATTTGCTATGATCCTCTCCAATAATTTGTCCGAAAGCAATATCCATAAGACTCCGAAGATTGCATAACTAATTGAAATCGATATTGCTTCATTACCACGATTGGCCTTCATTTCACTTTGTTCTGCAATCCATAGCTCCCTCCGGTATCCTTCCTTACTCATCATAACAGCACCTGCCTTTGTATATTTAAAATCATCCTTGGGAAGCCTCATTGCTCAGTAAACCAATCTTATGCATCACTTCAACTAGCTTGTCCGTCTTAATGGGCTTGGAAGCATAAGCTTCACATCCATATTCAAATGCTTCGTGAACCAGCTCCGCTTCTGATAGAGCAGTTGTAATGATGATTTTAACCCGTTTCTCCGGTAGGATATATTTCTTTGCTTCGATATCACGAATTGCCTTAAGAACCTTAACACCATCAATTTTGGGCATCATGATATCCAAGCAGATCAGATCATATGGTTTCTTCTCCCTCATGGAGATCATATAAGCATCAATCGCCTCCAATCCGTCCACGACAACATCACATTCTCCGTATTGCGTCAGAAATGTGCTCAAAAACTTACGACTGACAAAATCATCCTCGGCTATTAGTATTTTTAACATCTTAATCCTCCCTGACTTGTGTACTTTTCTTCAGCGCTTCAAACTGTATGATTAAATGATTCGTATCCTCCCATAACAACTGATACTTTCCTTTTCGGATATTAAGCTCAAGCTTAAAGGCAATCTCCTTGAGTTCCTGAGCCTCCAATAATCCAAAAAGCTCTTTAATGGAATGAATGTTCTCTTCGATTTCCTCATAATTATCATTCATAATCATAATCACTAATTCGTTCAATAGTTTATCTGCTTTATTAATAATAACCATTCTTTCCTTTGAGGGTCTTGCATTGGTAGCGTGAACAAATTCCACTTCCCCCATCCCATTAATAATTGGGATCTCATTAAAATCCTCAGGGCTGCTATGTCTAGCTAGAACATCATTGATCAGCTGCAGCAATTTTTCGTTATGGATGGGTTTTGAGATATATTCGTCCATGCCATAATTCATGAAACGCTCCCGATCCCCCGCAAGTGAAAATGCAGTTACTGCAATAATCGGAATATGGGGTGAATTACATCCGTCTAATAAGCTACTCTCCAGCTCACGAATTCGTCTGACCGCTTCTATGCCATCCATAACAGGCATCTGGATATCCATTAATATCACATCAAGGCGATTATCTCTATATAGCTCAAGAGCTTCTAAGCCATTACTGGCTACCATAACCTGATGCCCCTTATTCTCCAACATACAAGTAAGGACCTTCCGATTAACCGGTTCATCTTCTGCTATGAGAATACGAAGGGAATTCACGGGCTTTGTTCGATCCTGCACAAAGGTCTTCTCTTTCGCATCCTTCCCCACCTTGAAAGGAAGGCAGAAGGAGAAGGTGCTACCTAATCTCAATTCACTTTCCACCCAGATACGTCCCTCCATCATCTCGACCAGCTGTTTACTAATAATTAAACCCAGACCTGTCCCTCCATGCTTTCTTGTATAAGAGGCATCAATTTGGCTGAAGCTTTTGAATAATTTATCCTTATTCTCGGATGAGATACCAATTCCGGTATCCATAATGGCGAACTCCAGCCAAATCTTTTCCCCTTCCTCCAAATGAAGTGATACCTGTAAGGAAACCCTTCCCTCTTCTGTGAATTTGGTTGCGTTATGGATTAGATTATTCAATATCTGTCGTAATCGGTACGGATCACCGTAGAGATATTTCGGGATATTCTTGCCTATGTCGCTGACTAAATCAAGCTTTTTCTCCTTAGCACGAACCCTATGTATTTTTACTATCTCATCCAACAAGCTATAAAAATCAAAGGTGGAAGGATTGATGGTGAGTTTTCCGGCTTCCAGCTTAGAGAAATCCAGGACATCATTAATGATATTTAATAGGGAATCCGCACAGTTCTTAGCTATAATCAGATTATCGCATTGTTCCTCGCTAAGCTTGGTCATAAGAGTCAGATCAATCATACCGGTAATACCGTTAATCGGCGTTCGAATCTCATGGCTCATATTAGCTAGAAACTTCGATTTGGCAATATTAGCCGCCTCTGCCTCCTCCTTCGCTTTTACCAGCCTTTTTTGACCTTCTCTGATAATGCGCTCCGCATTCAATCGTTCTGTAATATCCCGACATACGGATAGAATCACCTTGGATCCGTTCATTTCAAACAGCTGACTGCTGACCTCTAAGGGTATTTTTCTTCCGTCCTTCGCAATATGAACGGAATCATATACATAATGCCCACTGGTCAGCAATTGAATATAGGTTTCCTCCAGCCTTATTCTCATCTCCTTAGAGCGGATATCATAGAGTGAAAGTGAGGTTAATTCCTGCTTCGTATACCCAAGCGCTCGACAGGCAGCCTCATTAACATCAATAATATTACTGCTATTCGTCGTTTCTTGATAACGATGGAGAAGGATGAGGTCCGTGGCGTTATTAAAAAGCTGCCGATACTTTTCTTCACTTTCTCGCAATTCCTTTTCCTGCTGTATTATCTCCGTGATATCATCCAGTACTAAAATGGCATGCTTAACCCCATTTATCATGATTGGTACAAAATTTATCTTTAACCAAGGAGAAAAGAGTTCCCCATTACGATAGAAGGAATGTTGAAGGATGACGCCCTTGCAGGGAGCATCGGTAGACATAACAAGCTTTAAACTTGCCCATATCGCACACAGAGAACAGCCGCTTCCCGAACCACAGCCTCTTTCCAAGCTATTCTTGCAAAACAAGCCATCTCCAAAGCGTTTTCCTATAATATCATCCTCTTCCAGATGTAGCATTTTTTTTAATACCTTATTGCTTTGCCTGATTTTTCGTTCGCCATCGACTATAATAATTCCAACCGGAAGTGCTTCGAAGGTCAGCATAAGTTTATTTCTCTCATCGGTAATCTCATCCTCCAGCGACTTAATCCTTGTAATGTCCCGAAATACAACTATCACTCCGATTACACGGTTTTCTTCATCGCGCATCGGGGAATAACTGGCGGATAGCACATATCGGTGACCATTTTTTGTTATGGTAGCGGTATGACTCTGAAGGCCAACCTTCTCCAAATGCTGAATAACCTCATTAATCGGATTATTGATTCGTTGCAGTGTAAGCTGATTCACCAAAGAAAGAATATAATCAATCGGCTTTCCGTATGCTTCCTGTGCACTCCATTGAGTCAGATTCTCAGCCGCAGCATTGATATAGATAATCGATCCGTCTAGATCGGTTATAATCACTCCATCACCGATACAGTTTAATGCTGTGACCAAATAATTCTGATGATTCGTTATTCTACCTTTATCCTGCATTTGATTCCCTTCCTTTCCGGGCACCTCTGTCATCACTTTGCTGAACTGATATAAGGTGATTACTAACACCTATACTAACAAATCAGCCACATTGATGATTAAACTGATGCTGCCATCACCCAATAGAGTACAGCCCGAAATCCCATGAATTTTACGAATCCTTTTGATATAATCCGGTAATGTCTTCACCACTACCTGCTGTTGTCCTAATAATTCATCCGCGAAAATACAAAGCATTTTTTCATCCTGCTCCACCATAATAATAATTCCCTGGGTGAAATCCGTGATACGGGTCTCAACCCGGTAGATTTGATGCAATCTTAATATTGGGTAACAATTTCCACGAACCATAAGCATTTCATTCCCATCCGGATCAACAATAATATCGGAGGCAACGGGACGGAAGGATTCTTTGATTGTCATGGTAGGTATGGTATACCTGGAGCTTCCGACCTTTACATTCATACCATCAATAATCGCTAGGGTTAAGGGAATTTTTAAGGTGATGGCGGTTCCAATGCCTTCTTTACTATCAATGGATATCGTCCCGCCAATGGTTTCGATATTCTTAGTCACAACATCCATTCCGACACCACGACCGCTGTATTCACTGACCTGATCCTTGGTAGAAAAACCTGGCAGGAATATTAAATTATAGATTTCCCGATCCGTCATTTCCTCCTGAGGTTTTGTTAGCAGGCCTTTCTCTAGGGCCTTAGCGATAATTTTCTGCTTATTTAGGCCTCGACCATCGTCCTTAATCGTAATCAGAACATCGCTGCCGGAATTTTTTGCTTGAAGGGTTATCCTTCCGCCTCGTGCTTTCCCTGCCGCTTCCCGCATATTTGGGGGTTCTATTCCATGATCGATGGAGTTTCTCACCAGATGCATCAGAGGGTCTGAAATATGCTCGATGATGTTCTTATCCACCTCAGTTTCCTCGCCCACCAGCTCAAGCTCCGTCTCCTTATTCAGCTTCTTATTCAAGTCACGGACTAATCGATGCATCTTCTGGAAGAAGGAGGCCAGGGGTACCATTCGAATTGACATAACCGTATCCTGTAATTCCGTTATATTCTTATGTAATTGCCTTGCAGCTTTATAAAAATCATCCAGCTCCAAGTCCTCCAGCTCAGGATTCTGTGTCACCAGCGCTTCGGAGATAACAATCTCTCCAACCAAATCCATCAGCTTATCGAGCTTCGCAACGCTGACACTGATAATGCTTTGTACTGCGGAGGGATGGGTCTGATTGTCCCTCATTCCCATATGATTGGTCCTTGAAGCAGGTACCTTGATTTCACTTACCTGGGAAGTCAGATCCGTGTGTTTTCCCTTATCCTGATCCGTTTCCTCTGATAACTCCGTCAGCTCCAGCTTTTCTAAGAATATCGTCTGTTGAAAATATTCCTCCATCTCCGGAAAGGATTTATTGATTCTAAAATATATGGTAAACCCTTGTTCTCGAATGATCTTTATGGTATCCAAATTATCAATAATATCCTGTGGAACATAATGTATGCTATCTGAAAACTGCTTTAGATTATGAATGACGGAATATGCTCTGATATTCTCCATCTCACAGCCATCTTCAAAAAACAGGATTGCTTTATAGTAATGCATGGAAGCTGCTGTCAACGGTTTATCCGGGATTATGTAATATTGGAGCTTTTCTTGTGAAGCAGGCTTTTCATTAAGATGAGGCTTATCGTAGCTTCCTTTCAAATCCTCTAAAAAAGCTGTGATTTCTTCCATTAAGGTATCACAGTTTCCTTCACCGGATGTATGATTCTGGATTTTTTCCAGCTCCAGCTTAATAAAATCGACTCCATTTAAAAGTAGGTCTGATAGAGTTCTGGTATCGATGGCCTCGGGCCTCTGCTCACGAATAAAATAGAACAAGTCCTCCATGGAATGAGCTAAATTTGCAATGTTATTAAAAAGCATCATAG
>JAEYXC010000208.1 GCA_023428655.1 Bacillota bacterium
CATAATAATGATCACAGCCTTAAAGACCGGAACCGCATTGGTATTCACATTAAGCGTGGTCAGCATGGACGTAAGTGTTTGAATCGTATAGGCTCCGATAATGGAGCCTGTCATATTGAATTTTCCACCACTAAGGGAATTACCGCCTAGTGCCACTGCCAATATAACATCCATCTCAATACTGGGCACTATGGTGTATGGATTCACAGTCTGTACCCTGCTTGACTGAACAAAGCCGGCGATGCCGACGCATAAACCCAGAATAATGAAGGTCATGAGCTTAATACGGGTGGGATTTAGACCGTTTAAGCTAGAGGATTTATCATTAATTCCCACTGCGCGTGTGTAGAGTCCAAGATTAGTTCTTTTTAATGCAAAGATTGTCACCACTACTACAGCTATGGTAATAAGTATCGGTACCGGGATCGGAAAACCGGGAAGAAAATTCCCATAATATCCAAAGGAAGACGGAGCCTTGGGCTTTAGTCCTCCCATTGCCATCGAACCAATTGATCGACCGGCTGTAAATAGAATCAAAGTCGCTACCATGGGCTGAATATTAAATTGAGACACAAGAATACCATTAAAGGCTCCGCAGGCCATTCCGGCAAGACATCCAAGTAAAAGTGCAACCAGGATCGGTGCCTGTAATTCAGTGGGTTGCGTTTCATTCCCGCAAAGGACGCGCATAATTACACCACCGACAATGGCGATGGTAGCACCAACGCTGATATCCTGCCCTCTGGAAGCAGCTGTAACCAGCGTCATTCCTATGGAGAGAATTACCAGCTCTGTTGCATTATTCAGTATATTAATTATATTTCCGATTAAAACCGGATTACCGGTACTATCTTTGCCAAAGCTGATTTTAAGGAAGCTCGGATTGATAAACACATTGATCAACAACAAAAATATCAGAAATGTAATGGGAATAAACAATCTGTGCTTGATCATTCTTTTTATAATCGATGACGGATGACCACTTTCAGGCTTATTTTTGATTTTTGTCATTTTGATTTACTCCCCCCGCAATAGTATACATGATTCTATCCTGTGACATCTCATCCCCCTTTAGCTCCCCTACCACATAGAGATCCCGCATAACAATCAGTCTGGAGCAGGTACGCAGCATCTCCTCAATTTCCGAGGAAATGAAGGTGATACTCATTCCCTCCGCTGCAAGCCTTAACACCAATTTTTGGATTTCTACCTTGGTACCAATATCAATACCACGGGTTGGCTCATCGAGTATTAAATATTCCGGATGTGTGAGCAGCCAACGCGCCAGAATCACCTTTTGCTGATTCCCTCCGGATAACGAGCTAATCGGGGTATCTGCCGAAGGGGTCTTGATACCGAGCAGTTTGATATACTCATCGGCAAAGGCTTGTGCCTGAGTCTTTGAGAAGGGCTTAAAGAACCCATTCATAACCTGCAAGGCGAGGATGATATTCTCACGTACGGACAGATCACCAATTATTCCGTCCCTTTTTCGGTCCTCGGACAGATAACCTATGCCTTTCTTCATCGCTCTAATCGGAGATGTTATATTGACAACCTCTCCTTTGATTTTTAGCTTACCCTGAAGCACCTTATCCGCACCAAAGATTGCACGCACACACTCGCTTCGACCGGAGCCGAGGAGCCCGGCAAACCCTGTAACCTCTCCCTTGTACGCCTTGAAATGAAAGGGCTTTATACCCGAGGTACTGGCAAGTCCCTCCGTCTCGATGATGGCTTCCTTGGCGTTATCGTTACTTGTTGGTGCTTCATTATGTATCTCAGCCAAGTCGCCAAGCTCCTTGCCCATCATTTTCGCTACCAGCTCTACCTTGGGCAGCTCCTTGATTTCATATTCACCCACAAGCTCTCCATTTCGCAGAACCGTTATTCTATCACATAATTCATATACCTGATCAAGAAAATGGGTAACAAAGATAATACCCACTCCTCTACCCTTAAGCTCCCGCATCAGTGCAAAAAGCTTAGCGACCTCCTGCTCATCCAAAGAGGAGGTAGGTTCATCCAGAATCAAAGCCTTACAGTCCATGTCAACTGCCCGTGCAATGGCCACCATTTGTTGGACTGCAATGGAGCAATTTGATAATTGAATAGTGGGCTTTACCGGGATCCCAAGACCCTGCAGAATCCGTTCTGCTCTATTATTATTGCTCTTCCAGTCTACGAACATATCCTTGCTTCTGCCAATAAACAGATTCTCTGCAACCGTTAGATTCGGGCATAAGGTTATCTCCTGATACACTGTGCTAATCCCAAGCCTTTGGGCTTCCTGAGGTGATTTGATATGCACCGGCTTATTGTTCCCTTTTAAACAGATTTCTCCGGCATCCTTCGTATATACTCCGGTCAAAACCTTAATTAAGGTGGACTTTCCGGCACCGTTCTCACCCATCAGGGCATGAATTTCACCTTCACGCAGAGTAAAATCCACGTTATGTAATGCCCGTACTCCGGGAAAGCTTTTTGTAATCCCTCGCATTGTAAGTACTGTATCCTGCATAGTTATCATCAAACCTCCGTTCAGGCGGATCGATAGACCCTTTATTGTCTTTCTATGACTAAACAATGCGCGGTGCTGGAATCTGCGAACAATATCCACATACTCGGCGCCGCGCATTTTAATCATTACCCTACCATCTTTTGCTGTTGAAAAACCTCTGGTTCCTCAACATTATCAACTTCCCTTAACCATTGAAACAACTGCTTGTTATACACGACTTAATAAGAACGTGCATCAACCATTTCCTTTGTAATGGTATCGCAGTCAAACATTTCTTCATCAACATAAGCATTCTTTTCAACGGTCTCGCCTGCCTCAAGCTTATTAATGAGGGTAACGATACGAGGACCATGAAGTGGATTACACTCAACATCCAGATTAAAGATGCCTGCAAGTACATTCTGAAGTGCCCACTTATTAGCATCAAAAGCGATAACCTTTACATCTCCGGTTTTTCCATATGTAATACCAGCAGCATCCATAGCATCACAAGCACCACGTGCCATATTATCATTCTCAGCATAAACAACATTGAATTTTGTTCCGGCTGCAATCAGATCTGCTACTGCTTGCTTTGCAAGGGTTTCATCCCAGCCCTTCATATTTTGATTGAATACGATTTCCCAACCATTTGCCTTCGCTCCATCTTCAATTGCTTTGGAACGACCAAGCTGTGCGGAGGAGCCGGTATCACCACCAAGGACAACAATCTTGTTCTCCGGGAGTGCCTGCTTCTTCAACCAATCAACTGCTTTATTGCCTTCGGCTTCAAAATCGGAGCAAACCATGGCGGTATAAAGATCCTCTGATAAATCAAGCTTACGGTCAGCCATAATAAAGGGAATTCCTGCTTCCTTTGCTGCTTTTGCTACATCTTCCCAGCC
>JAEYXC010000222.1 GCA_023428655.1 Bacillota bacterium
TTCTTTATTCACTGGCAATGGGGATGAATGCCTATGGCAATCAGGATATCGGCTTTACCCATCTGTCCCTGGATGATCAGCTGTATCTGGCTCAATCCAATGTAATACGTAAGGTTGCAGAGGAAGGCCCCTGTGTCATAGTCGGACGCTGTGCTGATTATGTGTTGAGAGATTTTAGCAATGTAGTCAATGTCTTTATTTGGGCCGATATTGAAGTAAGAAAGAAACGTGCCATTGAGCAATACCATATGAATGCAAATAAAGCAGAGGAGGAGATACTTCGGACCGACCGTCGCAGAGCAAATTATTATAACTATCACGCCAGTGAGAAGTGGGGTAAGGCGGAGAATTATCACCTGGCTCTACGAAGTGATTATGTCGGAATTGACGGTACGGTAGACTGCATTCTGCGATATCTGGAGTGTGGAGAAAGGGAGCAAGGATTTACCAAATGAAATGGAAGGATAAACTGAACAAGCAGTATATGCAGATCTCTCTGTACATTATTTTTACTGTTGTTATTATTTATGCCTTAAGTCTGGTGGTCAAAAATGCCCCACTTATCGTCAATGAGCTGATGGAAAAGCTGCGTTGGCTGCTACGTGTATTTAAACCGGTGATTTATGGGTTTGTATTTGCTTACCTTATGGATCCCGTCGTTGAGGTGTTTGAACGAAGGTACCTTAGATTAAAGAAAACCAGGTTTTTCAAACGAATTGTTATGCCGAGAACTTGGGCAGCGGCAACCGCAGTGTTGCTACTGGTATTTGTAGTGTTAGCATTGATTTCATTGCTCGTTTTTACGATAACGGATCAAATCAGATTAATTACTCTGGACGATGTGGCTAAGCTGGGTCAGGAGTATCTGAATGGCCTCAACAGCTTCCTTCAGTCCGTTTGGGACCGATTGGATCAAATGGATATCAGATCCCAGGAGCTGGAACAGTATGTGAAGGATGCCACTACCTTTATTACAGATTATATACGGGCCCTAATTGATGGGATAATCGCTTCGGCTACTAATATATCAAATTATCTAACCACCTTTATCTTCAGCTTTATTATCGGTATCTATTTTATGATAGACGGAAGAATATTTCTCGCTTATATACGCAAGATCTGCAAGGCTCTCTTCCCGCGCTCGCTGAACAATGGCTTGAAGAGAATGATGGGGGATTTGGACCGGGTGTTTTCCGGATATATCAGAGGTCAGCTGCTGGATGCATTTGTTATGATGTTTCTGATTAGTATTGTATTATCCATAACCGGAGTTAAATTCGCCATTGTCATTGGAGTATTAGCAGGAATTGGGAATCTGATTCCATACTTTGGACCTGTTGTGGCCTATTTGAGTACTACCCTGGTGTGCTTAATTTATCAGGATATGCGGACCTGGCTTATTTCCATGGTTTTGTTGTTCCTGATACAGGCCATTGATGGTAATCTGATTGGGCCGAAGCTTCTCAGCAGCGCCATCAAGATTCATCCACTGATCATCATTATATCAATCATTTTTGGCGGTGCATTCGGTGGTTTTCTGGGGATGCTGTTGGCAGTTCCTATCGGTGCATATTTAAAGCTGGTATTTGTACGTTTTATTGACCATCGGCTCCAGAGGAAGAAGGAGGAGCATGGTTGATGGAGAAAAACCTTAAGATTGGAAAAATTTTAACAAAATGTAAGAAAAAATTAAGAAATAAGGTAGGCATTAATTAAGAAATTAGTTGTATGCTTACTTATGATAAGAGTATATTGCGCAATCCACGGTACGATCATATCGAAATAGGGCAATAAGGATTCTGACCGATTGGTAAGGAAGGTGTTCGATGAACAATAAAGATGATACGATCATAGAAGTTAAGAATGTTAAGAAGATTTACCGGATGGGTAAGGAGCGGATCAGCGCGGTTGACGATGTCAGCTTCACGATTAAGAGAGGGGAATTCTGCTGTCTCTATGGTGTTTCCGGCTCCGGTAAATCCACTCTCTTGAATCTGATGGCAGGCATCGAGAAGCTTACTGCCGGGCAGATTATTATTAAAGGTAAGAATATTCATAAAATGAGTGAACGGGGCTTGGCAAAATTCCGCCAGGATAATCTGGGGTTCGTGTTCCAATCCTATAATCTGATGAATGCCATGACTGCACTGGAGAATGTAGAGCTGCCCCTAGTATTTAAGCACACCAATGCAAAGCTTAGAAAAAAGCTGGCGAAGGATATGCTCGTCAAGGTTGGACTTGGTCCGAGATTGAAGCATAAGCCAAAGGAAATGAGCGGTGGTCAACAACAGAGAGTTGGTATTGCCAGAGCGTTTGTAAGTAATCCCGAGATTGTATTTGCGGATGAACCTACCGGTAATCTTGATTCAAAGACCTCCAAGGAGGTCATGGATTTGATTAAGGAGATGGCTAAGGTTAATCATCAGACGATTGTCATGGTTACCCATGATCGAAGATTAGCGGAATATGCGGATAAGATAATCCATATCTTTGACGGTAAGGTTGAGAATATAGAGCTTAAGGAAGACAGATTGGTACATACAGAATCAGGGGTAATAGAGCAGGAGACTCCGGACAGCACCGGACAGACGGCTACAGCGTAGAAAGCTTCGGTAAAAAAATGAACTTAGAATAATAACATCAATTATGGAAGAAGAGGGAAAGGGAATGAATGGAACGTCTAAAAAAATAAAAGTTATAATCGTTGCTATTGTACTAGTAATGATTAATGTTGTCGGAATTATTCCAAATGCCTATGCAGCGGAAGCAACTGCAATTATTCTGGCAGATAAAATGGAGGATTCGGAGCTGTTACTTAAGCCTGGACAGACAAAGCAAGTCAGAGTGCCGATAAAAGCGCTCGGGGGACCGATGCAGAGTGCAATTGTATCCGTATCCGCAGGGGATGCTCCGTTTACGATCTCACAGCCAAAGCTGACGATCAGAGATCAATCACCGGTGCTTTACTTATCGGATTATGGTATTACCTATGTGGATTTTGATATTAATGTGAAGGAAACAGCTAAGATAGGAGCCTATCCTGTAACAATTAAGGTGTCCAGTCCCGGATTGGATGGTATGATTACCCTCCCTCTGGAGCCTGCAATTAATTTTTATGTTCAGAGTGAATTAACACCGGCACAAATCACCTTAAGTGAAGTAACCGTTAGTAATGCGGTAATCGGTGGCCAAGCAGAGCTGGGTTTTGTTCTGAAGAACGAGGGAGAGATTACAGCAAAAAATGCATATTATAGAATTGACTACGGCACGACAGGAATTTCTCCAAAATATGCTACTCCGAATATTAAGCTGGATGATATGAAACCGGGTCAGGTGAAATATGTAAGACTTCCAATTCAAATACTATCAAATGCTGAGGCCGGCTTAAAGACATTAACAGCAACCTTTGAATATAAAGATACGGACGGTACCAAGGGATCCGATACCCATCAGATCTATGTTGATGTGAAAAAAGATGATAATGCACCGGAGCTGATGATTGACGGTGTTACATATAAGGGAGACCTTAAGCCGGGTTCTAAGGTGACAGTGAAAGCGGTCGTTCGAAATTACGGAGGAATGAAGGCGGAAAATATTACCGTTAAAATTGATGATGCTACCACAGGCTCCGATGGTTTTTATAAGGACTATTTTACGGACAGCATTAGTGCGGGAGGATTGAAAGCAGATACAAAGAAGGAGATTGAAATTCCGTTAAAGGTATCCAGCCAAGCGACCGGAGGGAATAAGAAGCTTAATCTGATTCTGAGTTATGAGGATAGCAATAAAAATGAGTATACTTCTACCATAGCAATTTATCCGGAAATCGTAGGAGGTGCAAATAGCTCAAGCCTGATATTAACCAACGTAAAGCAGAATCCGGAGCAGCCCATTGCCGGAGACAATATGGTGGTATCCTTTGACCTTAAGAATGACAGCAGCTCCGATATCACTGATATTAAGATTTCCTTACCGGGATTGGACGGCACTACCTTTATACCAAGTAATTCGGAACCGTACCTATTAGTGGATAAGGTTGAAGCAGGTAAGACGAAGAAGGTTTCGATCCCTCTTATGGTATCTGATTCTATACCGGAGGGTCTTAACAATCTCACAATAAAATACAGTTATTCCGGGAACGCAGATCTAGATCCTGTTATTATACCAATTCGTAATATTCAGAATGATCTGGGCAGTAATAGCAAGCCCAAATTGATCATCAGTAAATATGAGGCAGATACGGAGGAATTGCGTGCGGGTTCTACCTTTAATTTTAACTTCGACATTTATAATACACATTCTTCCATCGCCGCAAAGAATATAACAGTTACCATTACTCAGGCTGATAATGTGTTTTCAGTAACCCAGGGAAGCAACAGCTTCTTCATTAGTAAGATCGACCCCGGAACATCGGTACAGCAATCGGTAGAGCTTAAGGTGAAATCCGATGCCAGTACGAAGGCCTATCCGTTAAAGGTTAACATTGAGTATGAATATGAAGGAATCAAGCCTAATCCGGAGACCGGTGAGGTGGGCGAAAAGAGAACGGAGGAATTGAATCTTCAGGCAGTAGAGAATTCCAGACCGGTTGTGGATTATGTAAATGTTTATTCCTGGGATGGTAATGTAATGGCAGGTAATACTGCAACCTTATCCTTTGAATTTTATAACATGGGAAGATCTCCTCTTAATAATGTAATTGCTACCGTGGAGGGGGATTTTACAAAGGCAGACGGTAATATGCACTTTGTTGGTAATGTTGCCGAGGGTAGCTCCACTTTAGCAGAGTTTGATGTAATTCCGAATGTGGAAGGAACCGCAAATGGAGTACTAAGAATATCCTTTGAGGATAGTAATGGAGATAAAATAGAATTTACAAAAGAGTTTCAGACCGAAGTAATGCCGGCCAATGTTATCGATCCGGGAATGGTGGACGGTGGTACCGGTGAAGTATTTAACCCTGAGATGCCTGTAGCTAAGAAGGCAATCTTACCGGCACCGTTATTTGTGATTTTACAGCTGGTTATTCTTGCAGTATTTATTCCAGTGACAAGAAAGGTTGTAATTAGTGTTTACAAAGCGAAGCTCCGTAAAAAAGAACAGGATGAACTATAATTAGTGTAGGGTTTTAGGGAGGATGGAGGATTAAGATGGATATATATACAGTAAATGGATTATTAGTAGCGACGGCAGAGGTAGCGGTCAGTGAGCCGGTTATGGATGCCGGGATGAACGGAGAAGGAATGCCCACGGAGGAAGGAATGATTGTTGATGCAATGGGACAGGGAGTTAAGGACCCGCTGTTATCCTCCTGGCCCTTTGTAATCGGGATATCTACTGTTGTCCTTGCAATAAGTGTAGCCTTAGGTGTTCTCTTAGCAAAGAGAAAGATTAAAAAAGGAATTGAGCTTTATGAGGATTAGTGATTTGTTCAAAATGGGACTACGTAATTTGTCCCGTCGAAAGGCAAGAACTATATTAACCGTATTAGGTGTAGTCATCGGTTCCTTATCCATTATAATTATGCGATCCATCGGTTATGGTATGGAGAATAATTTCG
>JAEYXC010000232.1 GCA_023428655.1 Bacillota bacterium
GCCGGTGAGATTATGGCTCAAAGCGGAGCCGAGACATATCGTGTGGAGGATACGATGATACGTATTCTAAAGGCCTCCAACCTATCCTCCGTTGAGGTATATGCAACCACTACGGGTATTGTCGCCACCCTGTCCGATCCTTCCATTGAAGCGATTACCAGCGTTAAGAGAATCACCAATCGATCGAATAACCTTAGTAGAATTAATGATGTAAATCAAATCTCCAGAGACATCTGTGATGGTAGGATCAGTGTGGAGGAGGCATGCCTTTTACTGGAGCAGATTAGGAACAGTAAGACCTATTCCGGATTGGTTATTGCTATTGCAACAATCGTATCCATGGGAGGCTTCGTAGGTATTTTCGGGGGATCCTTGATGGATTGTTTTCTAGCGGGTATTAACGGTATCTTTATCGTTATGATCGGGAAATTAGCGGATAATCGTGTGGAAAGCGGATTTATAATAGATTTGGCTAAAAGCTTTGTACTTGCCTTTATTACAATGATATTCGCAAAATATATCGATAATGTGAATCGAAATCTTATCATTATAGGCTCCATTATGCCCATGGTACCCGGTATTCCCATTACGAATGCAATCAGGGATACCTTGCAGGGAGATTATAATTCAGGGACTGCCAGAGCGGTTGAAGCCTTTGTCATTTCCCTCGGAATCTCAGTCGGTGTCGGACTTGGCATCGGTTTATTTAACTTTGTTGAAAGGATCTTATAGCTATGCTGCTACAAATCGTCAGTGCCTTTATTGCAACAGCGGCCTTTTCCATCTTATTTTTTCTGCCAAGGAAATATATCATACATTCCGGAATGACCGGTAGCTTTGGTTGGTTCATCTATCTAATCGGTCAAGAATTGTTTGATGACAAGGTGCTATCCACTCTGGCAGCCACCATGCTGGTAGCACTGGTTTCCCATGTTCTTGCCAGAATACACAAGACGCCGGTAACGATGTTTTTGATTCCCGGCGTAATTCCCTTTGTCCCCGGAGCCGGAATGTATCAGATTGTAACCGGAATTGTGGAGGGGGATGTACAACATACCGCCAATCATTTCTTTGAAACCTTACAAATTGCAGGTGCCATAGCCCTTGGTATTTTTATTATCGATACCTTATTTCGTAGAAGGGGAAAGGGTCAGAACTATCAATGCAATGCAATTGAGGAAGAGGTACAACCGAGCGATCCCACTGAAAAAAATCATTCCTTGTGATGATAGCGCATGACTACGCGGTATTCGGTGGGAGTCATACCGAACTCCGCCTTGAATTGGCGCATAAAATGCTCCTCATTTTCATAGCCGCATTGAATTGCAATATCATGAATGGTATCGCTGGTTGCCATTAGGGAGGTTTTTGCATATTGCAGTCTACAAGCAATGACGTCGGCGATACAGGTTGTTCCGAAGGTCTGCTTGTAGAGTCTTTGAAAATGAGAGGGACTCAAATTCATCTGATGAGAAAGATGTTCAATGGTCCATTTCTCTTCCGGATGGCGATAGATTAAGGAGCGTAGATTGAGTAAAGCATCATAATAGCCAAAAAGCTTCGTATCCTGACGCTGAAAGGAGACCAGTTCATTAATTTTTACAAACAGTAATCTCAACAGTAAATCCATGGATTCGTGTCGATTGGTATTCTTTGAGATATATTCTAAATAAATATCCTTCATAATCTTTCCCACCTGCTTCGTTGCCGGAAGCTTCATAACGGTATCAAGGGGCAGGTTTCTGATATCATGCTCCTTATCCGCATCAAAGTGAATATAATCATTGGCATAGCTTCCCTGGTTTGCGGCATAAATCTGTGGAGTTCCCTTATTAAATAAAATCACGGAGTTTTTCTCTACCTCAATACGATTACCATTCAACCAAAGTAGAGCGGAGGTACGAAAATACAGAAAGAGAAAATCACCGGATCCGTATGGACGATGAATGGAGAATTGGTTACTATGGGTATAATTAATTCCGATTGCATTAATATTCATAAAGACCTCCATAATGAAATAGTACGATAGATCAGTATGAAAACATGATATATCATTGATGATTACTGTGTCAATATGATATCTTAATAGCACGAAATATCATATAAAGACGTGAAAGGATGTTAGAATTGAAGGCAAAGCTGAATCTTAATAAGGACTTTATCGTTGGTAAAGTGGATGAAAGAATTTACGGTTCATTTATCGAGCATTTAGGGAGAGCAGTATATAACGGGATCTATGAACCTACCCATCCTACCTCCGATGACAAAGGCTTTCGTGGTGATGTTATGGAGCTGGTAAAGCAACTCAATGTGCCCATTGTTCGTTATCCGGGTGGTAATTTTGTCTCCGGCTATAATTGGGAGGATGGAATTGGTCCAAAGGAGAAACGTCCTCGCCGTGCTGAGTTAGCATGGCACACTATTGAGACCAATGAGGTTGGTATCGATGAGTTCCAGGAGTGGGCTAAGCGTGCAGGAAGTCAGGTGATGCAAGCTGTGAATCTGGGGACTAGAGGTCCGGAAGAGGCAAGAAACCTGCTAGAATATTGTAATTTTCCCAAAGGAACCTATTATAGTGATCTTCGTCGTGCCAATGGTTTTGAAGAGCCCTTTGATATCAAGGTATGGTGCTTGGGCAATGAGATGGATGGCTCCTGGCAGATATGCTCCAAGACTGCAGAGGAATACGGCCGTATTGCCTGCGAGACCGCAAAGGTGATGAAGGAGCTGGATCCCAGTATAGAACTGGTGGCCTGTGGTAGCTCCGGTCTTGGTATGTCCACCTTTGGTAAATGGGAGGCAACGGTATTGGAGCACACCTATGATTATGTAGAATATGTTTCGTTACATAATTACTATAGCAATGCGGATGAGGATACTCCGGCATTCCTTGCCAGCTCACTGGATATGGACCAGTTTATTAAGTCCGTTGCAGCAATCTGTGACTATGTGAAAGCGATCAAACGCTCCGATAAAACCATTTATTTATCCTTTGACGAATGGAATGTATGGTTCCATAGCAATGAAGCAGATAAGAAGCTCCAACGCTGGCAGATTGCTCCCCATCAGCTGGAGGACATCTATAATTTTGAGGATGCCTTAGTGGTAGGCTGCTTACTAATTACATTGCTGAAGAACTGTGACCGTGTAAAGATGGCATGTTTGGCCCAGCTTGTTAATGTAATCGCACCGATTATGACAGAGAACGGGGGTCCTGCCTGGGTACAACCGATTTTTTATCCCTTCATGCATGTATCCAATTATGGTCGAGGGGTGGCCTTAACTCCGGTTGTAAGCTGTGACAGCTATAGTACCAAGAAGAGGAAGGAAGTGCCCTTTGTTGAGAGCATTGCTATCCTCAACGAGGATAAGAGTGAGCTTACGGTTTTTGCCGTTAATCGATCTCTTACGGATTGTATTGAGCTGGAGATTAACCTACGTGATTTTGTAGGAGCTACCTTAATTGAACATATTGTACTGGAGCATGAGGATCTAAAGGCAGTGAATTCCAGTACAGAGCCGGATAAGGTGAAGCCACACAATCTTGGTGTGACATTGATAAATAAAGAAGCTGCTGTCGCAACCCTCAATAAGCATTCCTGGAACGTAATCCGTTTTCAGTTATAATAGGGAGATAATTATGAGACAAACCAATGCGATTAATGTAAAGAATTTCAAGATCAAGGATAGCTTCTGGTCAAACTATTGCAGACTAGTAAGGGAGGAGGTACTTCCCTACCAATATGCAATGCTGGAGGATCAGATACCGGATGCAGAACGATCCCATGCTATCGAGAATTTTAGAATTGCTGCAGGGGTTAAGCAGGGTGACTTTTATGGAATGGTATTCCAGGACAGTGATGTAGCAAAATGGATTGAGGCCTGTGCCTTTTCATTAACCAATTCACCGGATGAAAAGCTGGAAAGCATTGTAGACGGGATTATTGAATTGATTGAGAAGGCTCAGCAGGAGGATGGCTATCTGAATACCTTCTTTACTCTGAAGGAGCCTACCAGAAGATGGACGGACCTTCAGGAGGGGCATGAGCTTTACTGTGCAGGTCATATGATGGAAGCAGCGGTAGCATATTATAATGCCACCGGTAAGGATCGACTGCTTAAGGTGATGATGCGAATGGCGGATCACATTGACGATCGCTTCGGTAAAAGTAAGGTACGTGGTATCCCTGGGCACCCGGAGATCGAATTAGCTCTTATGAAGCTCTACCGAGTAACAGGAGAAGAAAGATATCTGAGACTTTGTGAGTATTTTATAAATGAACGAGGTACCGAACCGAATTATTTTAAAGAAGAACAGGAGAAACGCGATTGGTCCATCTGGAACTCCGATGGGAACGATGTGAATTACACGCAAAATTATGCTCCGGTTCGTGAGCAGAAGGATGCGGTCGGCCATAGTGTACGTGCGGTCTATCTCTATACCGGTATGGCAGATCTGGCAGGAGAGCTCGGTGATGAGGAGCTGAAGAAGGCCTGTGAGACGCTTTGGGATAGTATAACCAAACGGAGAATGTATCTTACGGGAGGAATTGGATCAACGGTAATCGGAGAGGCCTTTACCGAGGATTATGATTTGCCCAATGATACGGTCTATGCGGAAACCTGTGCATCCATCGGCCTAATTTTCTTTGCACAGAAAATGCTGGAGCTGTCGCCAAGAGGTGAGTATGCAGATATTATGGAGCGTGCTCTTTATAACACGGTATTGGCCGGAATGAGCCAGGATGGGAAACGCTTCTTCTACGTGAATCCCCTTGAGGTTACTCCGGGGATATCAGGAAAGGCACAGACTCATCGACATGTATTACCGGAAAGGCCAAAATGGTTTGGCTGCGCCTGCTGCCCGCCCAATGTGTCAAGATTGATCACCTCCTTGGGTCTCTATGCCTGGTCAGAAAATGACAGCACAATCTTTTCCAATCTTTTTATTGGAGGAGAGGCTGATTTTATGGAGACGAAGCACTGCAAGCTGGTGACAACAACGGACTATCCCTACGAAGGCAGGATAAGCTATCAGGTGGTTACAAAAGAGTCTAGCTGCAGTTTTATTTTGGCAATAAGGATTCCTGCCTGGAGTACTGAGGATTCAACAAAGCTTTTTTATAATGGAGAAGAGTTAAGACTATCCGATATCGTAAAGGATGGATATGCTTATGTGAATAAGAGCTTTTCGGACGGGGATGAGCTTGTTCTTGAGCTTGATATGACCCCTTATCGAATCTATAGCAGTACCTTGGTTCATAATAACGAGGGCTATGCGGCACTACAACGCGGTCCTTTGGTATACTGTGTGGAGGGTGCTGATAATGACGGTGAGGTACATAGCCTAAGATTAGCAAGAGAGGCTGAGCTTGAGGAAGAGGATATGGAGCTTGAGTTCGGAGGAATTAAGGTGTTAAAGACCAAAGGCTATCGTATGCAATCCGATACTGGGTTGTACTCCCGCAACCGTCCGAAGCCTATGCCCTATACAATAACAGCAATTCCATACTATGTCTGGGGCAATCGAGGCCTTGGTCAGATGAGGGTCTGGCTTCCAGAGGAATAAGTTAGCATGGAAAGGAACGCTTCGCTGAAGCACCTTTGGATTTATTTATGATCTGCAGGTATACAAAAATAACGTGTGATTATTAATTGATTAATAAGCACACGTTTTCTTTGTTGTTATGGATGTGATAATACTATGGGGTTTTGTTGGTGTTGACTCTAATCTTCGCCAAATGAATGGAGAAGTGGACTATTTATTTAGTAACTCCGCGGACCTGGTACTGACTTCTCTTCGAAGTGGGGATTTGCCCGTTGCATTCTTTTTACGAAGGGCCTCCCCTTGTTTTTTGGCAATATATTTGGATAATTTATCATTCTTCTCATTGAAGCGACAGCCATACAGAAAGGCTTCCAGATTGCTTAAGAATTCCTTTCTAACGATGATAGCGGATAGGTTTATTATGGTATTATGATCCTTCAGCTTCAGACGAATTGTTCGCTCCACATCGATATCTTCCTTTGTGATAAAGCCAACACCGGTCTCACTGATATCCTTTACCAATACAGAGATTGCGGATGGTCCGGAGACGGTATTAACAAAGACCGGCATATCCTCTCCAATATACATACGATAAGCATCTCTTCGATTAAAGGGCTTCCCCTCACCATAGAGATCAATCTTATGATAAATTGCACCATCGTATCGAACAAGCTTGACAGAAATATTCTCCCATAAAAAAAGCTTTCCTTCGAAAATATAAAGAAAATTGATCTGACAAGTATCCGAGAAGCCAATGGTCTGCTCATTTACCTTTATGGGTGTAATTAAAATCGAGTTATTTATGGTATGAGCTACTTCACTTTTGAAATTAACGGTTTTATTGTTGTATCGGGCCTCTACTTCCATCAATCCGCCCTTTGCAATTGAATCAACGTGCAAAACGACACCCCCAAAGTAATGTTCATAGGTTCAGTATATATTAGAAATGCCCAAAATTCAACAAAGAATAAATCAATTGTTCGTCAAATGATACTATAATTCGTGGTTTTTTCCGCCTACATCGTGGTTGACAGGGGAGGGAATGAAGGTATAATTAGATTTATGAGATACTGGACGAAAATGGATTTGCCAAGGAGGATAAGAATGAATATGAATTTCTATATGCCGACAAAAGTAATTATGTCGGAAGGATGCATCGTCAAGCATGCACAATTAATGAAGGAGTATGGTGAGAAGGCACTCATCGTCGCGGGAGCGAATTCTGCCAGGCTCAGCGGTGCTCTGCAGGATGTTACGGATGCCTTGCAAAGCCAGGGAATTGAATATGAGCTTTATGATCGTATCAAAAGTAATCCAACCGTAGCCAGTGTTTATGAAGGTGCGGAAATCGCGAGAGAAAAAGGTGCAAAGTTCATTATCGGAATCGGTGGCGGGTCCCCGATGGATGCTGCGAAAGCAATTGCTCTTCTAGCGGTTCAGGAGCTATCGGAGGAGGAGCTTTTCTCCGGGAATTACAGCAATCAGGTATTACCAATCATTTTAATCCCCACTACAGCGGGGACCGGTTCCGAGGTAACCCCTTATTCCATTTTAACGAATGATATAAAGCAGACAAAGACAAGCATTTCGTCCCCGTTCTTGTTTCCGAGGATTGCATTTCTGGATGCAAGGTACACGAAAAGTCTGTCGATGACTACTACCATTAATACAGCACTGGATGCCTTATC
>JAEYXC010000260.1 GCA_023428655.1 Bacillota bacterium
CTGTCTACTCCGAAATCTTTTGGATCAACTCTACTATTCTCTTCGAAGCCTTGCCGTCATCCGCATGATTAAATTTATTATAAAATGCATCTTGCTTATCACTATACTGCTGGGGATCATATTCTAATATCGCCTCAATCAGCTCCCCTGTTGTCAAAGTAACCGGTCCCGGTGCTTCAGCAAGAAAATCAAAATAGAAGCCTCTTAAGGTGTCCTTATATTGCTCCAGGTCATAGCAATAGAACAGCATTGGTCTCTTTAATAGACTGTAGTCAAACATAACCGAGGAGTAGTCCGTAATCATCATATCGGAAACCAGATAAAGCTCTGCGATATCAAAGCTCAGATCACAGGAATAGACAAAGCCCTCATAAGGAGTCCAATCCACCTGATCCATTACGAGATAGTGATACTTCACAATCATGGCATACTCCTCACTTAGCTTCTTTTGAAGCTCGTGAAAGTCTAGTGGAGGGTTGAATTTATAATTTCCCTTTCCATAATACTCGTTATCCCGCCAGGTGGGCGCATAAAGTATAATTTTCTTATCCAAGGGTAAGCCAAGCTTTTTCTTTAACTCAGTAATATCTGCATCATTATTCTTCGCAAAGAGCACATCATTTCTTGGATAACCGATTTCCAGCATCTCTTTGCCAAAGGCAAAGGCTCGGCGAAAGATCTCCGTAGAAAAACGGTTCTGGGAAATCAGATAGTCCCAGGTCTGAGCATTATCATAAAAATTCTTCTTATAATTATCAATTCCCTTTTCTCCGGCCATGAAAACAGTATCCATATCAAGTGCCAGCTTCTTTAGCGGCGTTCCGTGCCAGGTCTGAATATAAGTGCAGCCGGGTCTTTTGATAATATACTTTGGTAGACGGGTATCACATACCCAAATCCCTGCGATAGCAAACAGATAAAAATAGAGTAATCTTGTTCTCTTTACCGCCTTAGCTGACCCGGGAAGCGGTGTATCAGGCTTCTCCAGAATGAAATAACAGCGATATTTCTGATCAAGGCCCTGACGAACCATCTCCTCGTAGATTGCTCGCGGATTCCCCGTATAATTACGCCCCAGATTACTTTCAAAAAGAATAATATTCTTATTCAGAGGAAGAACTCTGCAACCCAATTTGTATGCCTTGATCACGATCGATTTTAACTTCTTCTTAACCTTCTTAATTACTTTCATTGCAAATGTCTTAAGCGATAAGCTCATAAAATCTCCATTCTACCACAAACCCATTCTATTTCTGAATTAATTTTTCTTCGTGCTAAGATTAAGATCCTGCTTAATTTTTGTGGTGGAGATCCCTTCCGTTCGAGGAAGATAGATTACCTCACAATAATCCTTCAGGAAATCAAACTGTCCCTTCCAATCATCGCCCATGACAAAGACATCAATCTGATTATCTACTACATCGCGTATCTTCTGCTCCCAGTTATATTCCGGGATAACCTCATCCACATATTTGATTGCTTCCAGAATGATCTTACGGTCCTCATAGCAGTGATAAGCGGTCTTATGCTTGATTGCATTGAACTCATCGGAGGAGAGCACTACCACAAGGTAATCACCATACTCCTTCGCTCTTCTTAATAAATTAATATGTCCTACATGCAGTAAATCATAGGTTCCATAGGTAATAACTTTTTTCATTGTTATTTATGCTCCGTCCAGCTCTCTATTTTGGAAGAGCATTTCCTCCTTTCAAAATCACACCTTAGTGTATCTTATAAAAGCATTGTACAAGTCATGAACCTTGGGCTTGTATTATAATTCATTAATTTTAGCTTCATAGATGGTGCTGACATCACTTACCTTTCCCTTGGCAATCAGTCTGCCCTTTTCGAGAAGTATGGCACAATTGCAGAGGCGATTCACCTGCTCCAGGGAATGGGATACGAATAATACCGTAACCCCGCTATCGAACATAGCCTTAATCTTTTTTTCACTTTTTTTACGAAATTTTGCATCTCCGACGGCAAGAACCTCATCCAGAATTAATATCTCCGGTTTTACAATCGTTGCAATGGAGAAGCCTAGTCTGGCTTTCATACCGGAGGAATAATTCTTAACCGGAACATTGATAAAGTCACCCAGCTCGGAAAACTCCACAATCTCATTGTATTTCTCTTTGATAAAATCCCTGGGATAACCCAGCACCGCACCGTAAAGATAGATATTCTCCGCTCCCGTGTACTGTGGGTCAAACCCCGCACCCAGTTCGAGTAGCGGTACAATCTTCCCCTTAATGGAAACACTGCCCTCCGTCGCCTTCAGTACACCGGCGATAATCTTAAGCAAGGTGCTCTTTCCGGCTCCGTTTAAGCCCAGAATTCCTAGTCTGTCCCCCTTATTCAGTTTAAAGGAAACATTGTGCAGAGCCCAGAATTCCTGATATCTTAGCTCATTCTTAAGCATCTTTATAAAATATTCTTTCAGATTATCAACTTTATTCTCCATCAGGTTGAATTTCATACTGACATTATCAACCACTAATACTTCTTCCTTCACAAAACCCTCCGTTCTATGATGCATCCACTGCTCCATCGAAACTAAATATTAAGAATGAACTTATCCTGATTCTTATAAAACATGAATATTCCAAGCAGCAATGCTCCAAAGCTATATATTGCGGAAAGAGACAACGATAATTGATTTAGTGGAGCACCGAACACTGCGCTTCTGAAGTTATCAATTATCACATAAAGCGGGTTGAGATACAGGAGCCACCCTTTTTCTCCCAAGTTCAGAATATCAACCTTGTAGAAAATTGCACTCAAATACATGATAATCATTAACGCTACACTCCATAGATATTCAAGATCTCGGAAAAACACCGCCATGGTTGCAAGTATCATACCAAAGCCCAGAGCTAACACCAGGAGGAAAAACATTGGTAGAATGATTTGTATCAAGTATAGAGTGGGCATCACATTAAAAATAATCGCTGCAAAGAATAAAACAATCAAGGATATTAGAAATATTACATAGTTCGATAGAACGGAAGAAAAGGGATATATATACTTTGGCACATAAACCTTTTTAATCATTGCACTGTTACTGCGGATGGATTTCATCGCAGCCTTGGTGGAATTAGAAAAAAAGGTATACAACAACCTACCGGTCAAGATATATACGGGAAATTGAGGATCTGATTTACCAAGTACATAGCCAAATACGAACGCCAAAACTGCCGTTGTTAGAATCGGCTCCAGAAGCGTCCAAAAAATACCAAGATAAGACCTACGATATTTCAGCTTTATCTCCTTCTTTACCAATTCCCCTAATAGAAACCGGTATTTGTTAAAGTTCAACCATGCACTCTTCACTCATAACCTCCCGTGCTACCTCTTAAGGGTAGCTTTTCACATTATTACGAGCGCGAAAGTATTCATAGAATACCATCGCACTATTATATACCAATTATTTATTATTACCGTTCATAAAGACTGATTTTACCACTTTTTCAGCCGCATGTCCATCTTCCCATTCACAAAATCTATGGTAGAATTCATCATATCTTTGTTGATATTCACCGGACACCTGATCAATCCTCTTTATTGCATCAATAACCGAATCCGTTGTGAATAACAATGGTCCCGGCACCAGCTCTTCGATATTAAAATAAAAGCCTCGCAGAACGTCCCTGTACTTCTCCAGATCATAGGTAAAGAACAGCATGGGCCGTCTTAAATTCGCATAATCAAAGAATACGGAGGAATAATCCGTGATTAATATATCTGAGATCAGATACAACTCCGAAATATCATCATATTTACTTAAATTATAAGCAAAGCCTTCAAAGGAGCTGACATCCAAGGCGTCTGCTATGAAATAATGAGTTCGAAGTAAGATAACATACTCCTCTCCCAACTGCTCCTGCATCTTTTTAAGGTCTAATTGTAATTCAAATTTATATTGCCCTTTCGCATAGAATTCATCATCCCTCCAGGTAGGAGCATAAAGAATCGTCTTCTTATTGCTTGGTATTCCAAGCTCCTTGCGTATTCTCGCTGCAATCTCGTCGCGGTCCGGGGAATGCATGATATCATTTCTGGGATATCCGGTCTCCAGAAGCTCATTGTCATACATAAAGCAACGACGGAAGGTCTCACTGCAAAAGGTATTGGGGGAGATCAAATAATCCCAAGCACGGGATTGCTTATACACCTGCTGCTTATATTTCGGCGAGGCTGAGGTGATATCCTCTATATCAAATACCAGCTTTTTCAAGGGTGTTCCATGCCAGGTCTCAAGGAAACAGCTTCCTTCTCGTTTGATTACCCATTCCGGTTGTCTTTCATTAAATACGAAATATTGGCATCTTGCAAAATAGTAATAATACTGTAGTGTGAAACGTTTAATCTTTTTATGCTTATACGGAATTTGGGTATTTACTTTATCAATAATCCAAATGAATTTATAATCACGCCCGTGATTCTTTGCCAAATATTCATAGATATACTTTGGATTGCCGGAGTAATTCTTGCCATAAAAGCTTTCAAAGAGAATTGCGTTCTTTCTTAAGGGAAACTTCAGAAATACCTTAAGATAAAGTGCCTTATAAAAGGCCCTCTTGTTATGAAGAATTTTCTTCATCTTCTTTTTCGCAAGATTCTTCGTAACAATTCGCTGTGATTTTTCCACATTCTTTTGAAGTAAGGCCTTGATTAGCTTCTTCCTATATCCCTTAAGGGCCTTAAGAACCTCAGGATTAGCCTGACTAATCACTTCACTCATGGTGTGGAAATTTTCCTTTCGCCATGCAGGATTCTTACTGCGCTTCAGCTTCGGTGCATACACCTTCGTATAATAGGTGATATACTTTTTATCCAATAGTTTTTTGAGCTCCGAGTCCTTTGGAATTTTCCGCATGGTCTCATAATAGGTCTCAATAAACTCATGAAACCGGTTCGGATCCTTAACCTGGGACAATGAGGGAAAATTAATCGCATCATTATGCTTTCTCTTAATATATTTCGCCGATAAGCACTTGCAGAACTTATCTGTCTTCGACAAGGCCTCCATAAGAAATGGAACATCGGACATATAGATCAAATTTTCAGGAAAGCGTAGCTTGTTCTCTTCAATAAAGCTTCTCTTATATAAAATAGCCAAAACAGAAATATTACGTACACCCTTACGCTTAGCAACCAAAATTCGATAGGCTTTTTTAATCTGAGATTCGCTCCGCTTCGTCTCCTCCGAGGAATCCTCAGTATCATCTTGATCCTCAGAATCCTCCCCACCATCCTCCGAATTATCATCCTCCGAATCGCCAGAATGATTTTTGGAGTCATTGCGGTCAACGCTATCCTCTGCTTGCTGCTCCGCGGAATCCGATTCACTTACCTCGTTTTCTTCCTCTTCATCCCCGGTTTCCTGACCCTTATCCCTTAAAAGAAATACACTTCTACCATACCAGGTAGATTTTTTCTTACCATATATAATGTCATCATCCCGCTCGCTCGCAGCCAGAAGTAATTTTTCTATTGTACCATCATATAAGTAGTCGTCACTATCCAAAAAATAGACATAATCTCCGGTAGCCTTATCCAGACCCAGATTTCTGGCCGCTGCCACACCGGTTCCTTCTTGGAGGTGATAAACTTGAATCGGTAGCTCTTTATAATCTGTAAGGCATTCCAACTCACTCTTATCCGCATGATCGCAGATAAGGAGTATTTCCATATCACAACCCG